>NZ_MODX01000040.1:0-16592 GCF_001866125.1 Acinetobacter sp. LCT-H3
ATAGACACCCATTATATTGAAGTGATGTCTATGAATCACACAGATTATCATAAGGCTTTTGAAACTGTCGCACCTCATGTTTGAATTCACCCATTAACAGAGTGCGAATTAGTCATTGATCATGTTTGACCACATTTCAAGGAATAGTGTCTAACTTTCGGTATGCAGATTATGGTGTGGGGTTCTCTTAAAGTTTAAACCTCATTATTTTACTTCAGTAATGCTGATTGGCTGGTCTTTTACAAATTCAACAACCCCTTCACCACGTTTAAAGTGAATTGAAACTCCATTATTATTAGCTAAACGAATACCACTACCAGCAACTGTTTGCTTTAAACGATATACCACGCCTGAGTTATCAGTCATTAAAGCAGTTTCAAAGTTATCCGATGATTTCAGAAAAATTAATAAACCATTCGGACCAGAAAATTTAAGGACCTGCGTATCAGCTGAAGTATTGCTTGTAGCCTTATCTTGTAAAGTTTCAGTCTTTAGACTCGAAGTACACCCAGTCATTGCTAAAACTAACAAGGTTAAACTTAAAAAATATTTCATTTAACTACCTTTTTCATCTGTAAATCATAAGTGTATTTATACTAATTGTTATAATTTAACAATAAGACAAATATTACTTTTTTTTACATAAAAAAGCCATAAATCGCATTTTGAACAGTACCGGATTTATCAGAGATTTTTTTATTTAAATTAGGCCACCTGACCTAACGGGTTAATCTTATCATAGTACATTGCCTCAAACTCAAAAGGCGATACATATCCCAGTGCACTGTGTACATACTTTTTATTGGACCAATCTACCCAATTTAATGTCGCTTGAGAAGCAATGCTTCTCATCTCAGGAAAGTTGGTCTCCGACAAACCCGGTACGGTTCAATAAATAAAGTAGCCCAACTTGAATAAAAAGCTTCCGACAAACCTCACAGGGTTGAAGTGCTGCCTTTCATTCAAAATTTCAGGCAGCACCCTCATACATTTAAGCGTCGGTATGAGCTGGTAGTTTACTAGCCAAAACATCTACTTTTTCAATTGATGGTGGCTCTGAAAATAGCTCATCGGCCTGAGCCATCAAAGCAGCTGCAACCTTGCCAGATAAATGTGCTTGGCGACCCGCCTCATCAGGAAATGCATCGAAAATACCAAATGTTGTAGGTCCAAGACGTAGGCCAAACCACGCAACTGTCGCGGGTTCTTCCATTACAATAGGTAAACCGGCTTTAAGGAAAGCTTCCACTTCGTCTTCTTTACCCGGTTTAGCTTCAAGGCGGACATATAAAGCTGTTTTAAGCATGACTAAAACTCCACAATTGATTAGAATTAAAACGATTCTGACATTGCTAATGGATGCATGTCAGAAAGTTTTGTTGTATAAAAGTTAAAAAAAATTCCCATAGCTGAGCCAAAATCTGGTTTTTTATTTCGACATAATGCTATGAATTTATTCAAGTTAATATCACTAACATTTGAATCAAAAAATTAAGATATGAGATGATTAAATTCAATCTTAGTTATATAAGGATCAATTGACTCTACCTTAGATTTATAACCTGACCTCTTCATCTGGAAATTATATTGCTCAAGAAGCACTCAAGAACAACATTGTACATCCTCATATCTATGAAAGTTATTTAGCTAGGAATTTGCTGTGGAACTCTATATGTTTCTCTATAAAGCTCGCAATGAAGTAATAGCTATGGTCATACCCTTCTCTTAGGTTAAGTGTAAGAGGATATTCTTGTTCCAAACAAATATCACTAAGAAGCTTAGGCCTTAACTGTTCTTCAAGAAAATCATCAGCTGTTCCCTGATCGACTAAAATAGGTAAATGAACTTCAGCGTTTTTGATTAATTCAATCGCATCATAGCTTTTCCATAAAGTTTCGGTTTCACCTAGGTAGTGTGTGAAAGCCTTTTCCCCCCAAGGTACTTGGCTAGGCGCAACAATTGGTGCAAAAGCAGAAATACTTTTATACAGCTCAGGATTTTTTAACCCAATTACTAATGCACCATGACCACCCATGCTATGACCCATAATACTTTGGACTTGATTGGTCGGAAAATTCAGGTCAATCAGATTTCTGAGCTCTTCCACAATATAATCATACATTTTGAAATGCTGTGACCAGGGTGCTTGTGTTGCATTCACATAGAATCCTGCGCCTTGGCCTAAATCATAATCTGCATGATCTGGTACATCCTCTCCACGTGGGCTGGTATCTGGTGCAACAATTATGACTTTATGTTCAGCCGCATACTTTTGTGCTCCGGCTTTAGTAATAAAGTTCTGTTCGTTGCAAGTCAGTCCTGATAACCAATATAAAACTGGCAACCGCTCATCTTTGTCATGAGGTGGCAGATATATTGAGAATTTCATTGAACAGTTTAATGCTATTGACTGATGGCGATACACTTCTTGCGATCCACCAAAAGAAGCATGTTTCTCAATTATTTCCATAATCAATTACCTATGTTGAGCAAGACTTCATGAGAAATCGAGCAAACAAAGAGTTTGACATTCTCCACAGAGAATACTGATAAAGAATTAAAATGTAGGCAGGTTTATTGAACCTATACATGATGGATACATAGATAGATCTGTTTTACAGATGATGTGCCGTTTTAGAGGATTCCATGCATGTCAATCATGATTCACATGCATGGAAAAGTATAAGGTCTGACGGAATTATTCGTAATGAATTACAGTACGAATTGACTTACCTTCATGCATTAGATCAAAGGCTTCATTGATCTGATCCAAGCCCATGGTGTGTGTCACAAATGGTTCTAATTGAATTTTACCTTTCATGGCATCTTCAACCATTCCTGGAAGTTGCGTACGACCTTTTACCCCACCAAAGGCAGAACCTAACCATCTACGACCAGTAACCAGTTGGAATGGACGGGTAGAGATTTCTTGACCTGCGCCAGCTACACCAATAATTACGGATTGTCCCCAGCCACGGTGTGCACTTTCAAGGGCTGCACGCATCACATTCACGTTACCAATACACTCAAATGAATGATCTACACCCCAGCCAGTCATTTCGACAATGACTTGCTGGATTGGTTTATCGTAATCTTTAGGGTTCAAGAAGTCCGTTGCACCAAACTCTTTTGCCAGCGCAAATTTATCTGGATTCATGTCAACCACAATAATACGCCCTGCTTTAGCTTGACGTGCGGCTTGTACGACTGCCAAACCAATACCACCTAAACCAAAGACCGCAACACTATCACCTTCTTGTACTTTAGCCGTGTTATGTACTGCACCGATACCCGTTGTTACCCCACAACCCAGTAAGCAGACATGTTCGTGATTGGCTTCAGGATTGATTTTAGCCAATGATACTTCTGCCACTACCGTGTATTCACTGAACGTTGAGCAGCCCATATAGTGGTAAATCGGTTGACCATTGTAGGAAAAACGAGTGGTACCATCTGGCATTACGCCTCTACCTTGAGTTTCGCGAACGGAAATACACAAGTTCGATTTTCCAGATTTACAGAATACGCACTCGCCACATTCAGCAGTGTAAAGTGGAATAACATGATCACCTGGTTTGACGCTAGTCACGCCTTCACCAACCTCAACTACAACACCAGCACCTTCATGCCCGAGAATAGCGGGAAAAACACCTTCAGGATCATCGCCAGATAAAGTAAATGCGTCTGTATGACACACACCGGTATGGGAGATCTTAATTAATACTTCACCTTTCTTCGGTGGTGCAACATCAACTTCAACAATTTGAAGAGGTTGACCAGGACCAAACGCAACGGCAGCACGTGACTTCATGGAATAATTCCTTATACAGATCTACTTTAAATATGATTTTAGAATCTTGGCGATTTCAGCCAATTCTTCTTTTCGTTGTTGTTCTGTGGTTTCACCTGATACTAATGTGTCCTTTAAATGAACCTCCAACATTTCATTCATTAAACCATTAATAGCACCACGCACAGAGCATATTTGTTGCAGAATTGCACCACATTCCACATTGTCTTCTAACGCTTTTTCAATCGCTTGCGTCTGACCTTTGATCTTTCTGACGCGTAGAAGAATCTTTTTTTTGTCGTCAACCTGATTAGGCATCAGACCTCCTTATTTGCTAGCATTTATACTATAGTACCCCATAGTATAAAAAAAGCAATATTTTTTATAAATCGAAAATCAAAAAGCTCTTTAGCGAAAATTTTCTATCCCTTTTTTTAGTTTTTTTTAAATTAACATCATAGAGCTTATGCGAAAGTCACAAAAAAATGGGGCTTTTAGCTCCCATTTTTTATTTTGGCTCATGTTCTTTGTAATGCTGTGACCTTTTAGAATTATGTTTCAAATTTTAGCCACTTTGTAGATATTTTGAACGTTTCAAGCCTTGAAAATACTACCGACAGTTTAGATTAAATTGCCTTTACAGACTGTACTAGAATATTTTTAGTGAGCGAATGATATTTATTATTCATTATTTAGGAATTATTAAATCCTATAAATATCATTTATTGGATTATTTTACTTTGGTACTGTGCATATCATCCCCTAGTTAAAAATAAGGAACAATTATGAATAAGATGATGAATGCTCTTATCTTAGAAAATTTTGGTGATCATGAATTTAAACGTGTAGAACTCCCTATACCTCAACCAGAGGCTGGGCAAGTTGTAGTACGTATTCATGCTAGTGGTGTGAACCCTATTGATTATAAAATTCGTATTGGTGAAGCACCATATGCTATGCCAGAGCTTCCTGCCGTGTTGGGAACAGATATGGCTGGGGTTGTAACTGCTATTGGTGAAGGTGTCACTCACTTCAACGTCGGAGATGAAGTTTACGGTCTGATAGGTGGCGTTCGTGGTCTTCAAGGATCTTTAGCAGAATATGTTGTAGCAGATGCCGATCTGATCGCATTAAAGCCACGGAATATCTCTATGCGCGAGGCAGCAGTACTACCATTGACGTTCCTCACCGCTTGGGAAGGTTTAGTGGATAATGCGAAGGTCCAACCGGGGCAAACTGTACTGGTTCAGGGTGGTGCTGGTGGCGTTGGTTATATGGTTGTTCAGCTTGCAAAAGCACTTGATGCAAATGTTTGGGCGACTGGTCGTACAGCTGATCAATCACTGATTTCAGAACTCGGTGCAACACCTCTCGATTACACCACAGCATCTTCCGATGACATTATTGCTGCAAGCCCTGAGGGTCAAGGTTTTAACATTGTTTACGACACTGTGGGTGGTCCAGTACTCGATGCTTCACTTTCAATGACAACTCACTATGGCCACATCACCAGCTGTGCTGCATTTGGTAATCATAATTTAGCGAGTTCATCTCTACGGTGTGCCACAGTGTCTGGCGTATTCGTCCTATTGCCGATGTTAACAGGCAATCGCCGTTCTCATCATGGTGATGTCCTTAAGATCGCTACTCGTCTCGTTGAGGAAGGTAAACTGCGTCCTATTGTTGATCCTCGTCATTTTACTCTAGACCAAGCGATTGAGGCTCATGATGCTGTTCAAGATCGCTCTGCCAATATTAAGGTCGTGATTGATGTCATTTAACGCACTTC
The DNA here is from genome assembly GCF_001866125.1 of Acinetobacter sp. LCT-H3. Taxonomy (NCBI): domain Bacteria; kingdom Pseudomonadati; phylum Pseudomonadota; class Gammaproteobacteria; order Moraxellales; family Moraxellaceae; genus Acinetobacter; species Acinetobacter sp. LCT-H3. The sequence goes on from NZ_MODX01000040.1 coordinate 5,580, forward strand.
AGGCCAAGACTTGGCGCTTCAATAGTATTGGAGATACAGATGTTCTGACATTAGAAACACTTCCTGTTGCTTTACCAGCAGCAGGAGAAGTTCTAATCCAGATGAAAACGATCGGACTCAACCGGGCTGATGTAATGTTTCGGCGTGGTACTTATATTCAAAAGGCAGTATTCCCTTCTCGTCTGGGATATGAGGGAGCAGGCATAGTTCTGGCAATAGGTGAAGGTGTAAGCCAATTTTCTCCAGGAGATGCAGTATCGATTCTTCCGACTGACAATCTAGCCAAATATGGGGCATATGCGGACAAACTTCTGATTCCAGAAACTTTTTTAGTTCACAAACCCGATAGTTTAAGCTGGGAAGAAGCTTCTTCAATCTGGATGCAGTATTTAACGGCTTGGGGTGGTGTAATCCATGCTGGTGGAGTTTCGAAAGGAAAAACGATCTTGATCACAGCAGCTTCAAGTAGCGTAGGACTAGCTGCGATACAGATCGCTGAAGCAGCGGGTGCTAAGGTCATTGCAAGTACACAGACGATAGAGAAAAAGCAACGTTTACTGGATCTCGGTGTTAAAAATGTTATAGCCAGTGAAGATGAACCAGATTTGTATGAGGCGCTTGTTTTACGTTTAGGTGGAGAACATCTTGATGTCGCCTTCGATGCTGTAGGAGGGCCACATATTGAACAGATTGCAAAAGTGATGTCTGTGGGAGGAACTATGGTTATGCATGGTGCACTTAGCCCGGAGATCACACCATTTCCCCTTAAAGTTGCATTACGCAAGAGCTTAACCATGCGAGGTTTTTTGTTCCTTGAGGTTCTCCATGATCCTGTTCTAAGGGAGCAAGCCAGACGATTTATTCTTAGCAGTATAGGTGCAGGATATCTTCGTCCAGTGATCGACTGTTGCTTTAACTTTGAGGACATGCATGACGCTCAGCGCTATCTTGAATCAAATCAGCAAATAGGAAAAATTGTAATTACTCTAAATACATGATGGTCTTATCTGATTTCTACTTTCTAGAAAAAAGGTTAGTTCCATCTGATTCAGGTTTCTATATGGCCCAGCACTTCCGCTAAGTAATCAAACAATGCTCGGATTCGCAAAGGTGTCGGGCCCCGCTGTGGACGATATAAATACAGGCGCCAAACGGGAGAGGTTTCCTCATGAAGTATCTGAATGAGCTTACCACTCCTAAGCCACGGCAAAACTAGAAATCCAGGCATGTGTCCGAATCCAACTCCAGCGAGAATAGCTTGAAATTCAGCTTCTAGATCATCTGTAATAAAACGAGGCTTTGATGGCGTAAAGCTTCGACTTTCAGTGAATATCCATGGCCAGTAACGCCCTGTTTTATGATCGAATAGTGCTGTTAGAGGGTATTTATCTAAGTCAATAATTTTTTTGGGCATTCCAACCTTATCAATTAACTCTGGCGTACCCACAGAATAAAAGTTCACATTAGCCAATTCCCTTGCCACATATCGATTGTCCGGCAAAAATCCAAATCTGATCCCGATATCTATTCGCTCATCGATCACATCCGAGTGTGAATCTGTTAGCACACAATCCACGACAATATCTGGATAACGTGTGGCAAATTCTGCTAGTGCAGGTACTACCAATTTACGCCCTAACACAGACGACACAGTAAGACGGACGGTCCCACGCATTTCATCTCGTTTTTCCTTGGTGTCTTTTACAAGCAGAGCATCAATGGATCCCACCGCAAAATGTGCTTGCTTTGCCAGACGCTCACCATCAGCGGTAATTTTAATTTGTCGAGTACTCCTGTAAAACAGAATCTCTCCGCGCTGCTCTTCTAGCTCTTTTATTGCCCGTGTCACTACCTGCGGGGAAATACCCAGCTGAGTTGCTGCCTCTTTAAAATTTCGAGACTCTGCTGCGACACAAAAGATACGCATCATTTCCAATTTGTTCTGCATGTCCAATCCTGTGTTATGGTAATTATTCCGTAAATAGGAATTCTGAAAGATAATATTATTCATTTATTATACCTAACAAGGCTGTAATACTTAATCCATCAAATATGATTGACAGATAAGTTGAAGGTTACTTGTATGAATAATATAGAAAATAAAGTTATTGTTATCACAGGTGCAAGTAGTGGTTTAGGTGAAGCTACTGCTCGCTTACTTGCTAAAAAAGGTGCAAAGGTTGTACTTGGTGCTAGACGTACTGAAAAATTACAGGCTATTGTTCACGACATTCGTGCTGAAGGTGGTCAAGCTGAATTTATTGGTATGGATATAACCAAACCACATGAAGTACAAGCACTTATTGAAAAGGCATTAAGCGCATTTGGTCAAATCGATGTATTGGTAAACAATGCTGGATTAATGTCTATTGCACCATTAAGTGAGCTAAAAGTTGATGAATGGGATCGTATGATCGACATTAATATTAAAGGTGTTCTTTATGGTATAGCAGCTACACTGCCTGTTTTCCAAAAATAAAACTTTGGACACTTTATTAATCTCGCATCTGTTGCAGGGTTAAAAGTATTTAGTCCAGGAGGTACTGTTTATAGCGGTACTAAGTTTGCTGTAAGAGCCATCTCTGAAGGCCTTCGTCATGAAGTTGGGGGAACAATTAGAACGACTACTATTGAGCCTGGTGCAATTGAGTCAGAACTAAAATTCGGTTCTTCTCATAAAGAAAGTTCAGAGTTTGTTACTGATTTCTACAAACAAGCTATACCAGCTGACTCAGTCGCTCGAGCAATTGCTTATGCAATTGAACAGCCTGCGGATGTAGATATTAATGAAATTGTTTTACGCCCAACGAGCCAAGAGTTTTAATAATTGAATAACAAAAAATGGGAGCACCTCGCTCCCATTTTTACTATATTTTTAAAGTTAAGGACAAATCTATGAAAGCCGTATCGTATGTTATAAATAACCATGATGATTTTAAAAATTCATTGGTAGATATTGAAAAAGCGAAGCCTACACTTAAGGAGCGAGATGTACTGGTAAAAGTTCAGGCAATCTCTGTGAATCCAGTTGATACCAAAGTGAGAAAAAATTCGTCTGAAGCAAATAATCGTATTTTAGGTTGGGATGCCGTTGGGGAAATTATTGAAGTTGGCTCAAAAGTTACCTCGTTTAAAGTAGGAGATTCTGTTTGGTATGCTGGCGATTTAACCCGAGATGGTAGTAATGCTGAGTTTCAAGCAGTCGATGAACGAATTATCAGTCTTAAACCCATTACAGTATCTAATGCAGAAGCAGCAGCATTGCCATTAACTGCAATAACGGCATGGGAAATGCTGTTTGATCGGTTTCAAATTTCAGAAACAGAAGTTGGCAGTATTTTAATTATTGGTGGTGCAGGCGGTGTAGGATCAATCGCTATCCAACTCCTAAAAGCAAAAACAAATCTGACCGTTATAGCAACAGCTTCACGTGAAGAAACGAAATCTTGGGTGGAATCACTTGGTGCCGACCATGTCATTGATCATAGCAAAGATTTAAATGCACAAATCGAGACACTAGGCATTGAAAAACCAAAGTATGTATTCTCTACAAATCATACAGAAACATATATCAAGCAAATAGTTTCTCTGATTGCACCACAAGGCAAGCTTGGATTGATCGATGATCCACAAACATTTGATATTATGCCGTTTAAGACTAAATCTATTTCTATCCATTGGGAGTTGATGTTCACCCGTTCAATGTATGAAACCGATGATATTGAAAAGCAAGGTGATCTATTGCAACAGGTTGCCCAATTAGTTGACCAGCAAAAAATTAGAAGTACTCTCAACCAAAATCTAGGAAAAATTAACGCTGCAAACTTGGAGAAGGCGCATAAGTTGCTTGAATCAGGTAAGTCAAAAGGCAAAATTGTACTAGAAAACTTCTAAAAAAAATTAAAGGTGAAATAATGACTATTTCAGTAATTGCGAACTTTAAGGCAAAATCAGATCAAAAAGAGAGGTTAGAAGCGCTTTTACAAAGTGTAATAGAGCCTACGCTTCAAGAAGAAGGATGCTTGAAATATGAGCTTTATATTAGCGAAAATGACTCGAGTAGATATTTCTTCTTAGAAGAATGGCGTAGCAGGGAGGATTTAGATATCCATATAGCGTCTGATTATATTCAAAGTTTATTTGGTAATATCCAATCGCTAATTGAATCAAGTGATATTGTAGAAATCAAAAAAATATAGCTGTATTCGGACGTTATGATGAAGTATTCTTCAAATTAACATAGGGACTTAGAAAGCTAACAAAAAATGGGAGCTATAAGCTCCTATTTTTTAAGATTTTTTAATTTTTTAGTAGTAACTTAGGCTTCAGCAAATTATGCCCCTGAGGGGAGCCACCAATACCCTGCATTTTGACAACAATGTCATCGTTTAGAGGCAGCAAATTTACGAGCATCAGTCGGTACGACTGGTGATTCATATGATATTGCTTTGGCTGAAACGGTGAATGGCTTATACAAAACAGAGGTGATTGAATATTTAAAAGCAGATTGGCAAGGTTTAGCAGATGTACAACTTGCGACATTAAATTGGGTAGATTGGTTCAACAAAAAGCGTGTACACGGTGCACTGGGTTATGTATCGCCTTTTGATTTTGAAGCAATGTACTATGATAAGATTAACCCGTTAGGTCAGGTGGCCTAACTTCAATAAAAAGTCGCCGACAAACCCGGTACGGTTCAGATCTGTAGGATTACGCCAATACCAGCGTAAACGTTTTTCTATTTCAGGAGCATAACGTTGAACCCAACGGTAAATAGTCGTGTGATCAACATTCACACCCCGTTCGGCCAGCATTTCCTGCAGTTCACGATAGCTAATGCCATATTTACAATACCAGCGCACAGCCCAAAGAATGATTTCGCCCTGAAAATGCCGACCATGGAAAGGATTCATATGCTGCACCTTTAGCTAAAACAGTCTTCAGCTTACCATTCGTGGTTATTTGCAACAGTGCCCTTACTTCAAAGCCAAAATTTTTCGGGCACCATTAAGTACGAATAAAGAAACCAGTATGCCAATGATTAAGTCTGGATAAGCTGATCCCGTCCACGCCACGAGTACACCGGCAAATATAACGCCCATATTTACGACAACGTCATTCGCCGAGAAAATCCAACTGGCTTTCATATGTGCGCCATCTTCTCGATGACCAGAAATAAGATATAAGCATGTCACGTTAGCTATAAGTGCGAGCAGGCCAATAACAATCATGAGCGTTGATTCTGGCTCGCTTCCAAACATGAATCGTCTAATGACATCAACAATCACGATAACAGCAAGTAATAACTGAATCCAACCTGCGAAATGGGCTGCTTTTATTTGATATTTCGCAGCTTTTCCGACGGCATATAGTGCAATACCATAAACGGCTGCATCGGCAAACATATCTAGAGAATCAGCAATCAATCCTGTAGACGCAGCAATAATACCGCTGATGAATTCTATAAAGAAAAGTAGAGCATTAATACCTAATAACAGTTTAAGTACTTTAGCTTGTCTCACAGGATCAGGTTCATTAGGTATATCGCCTGAAGAAAGCTGTATTTCATCAAGTTTCGCCCCAAAACCCAGTCCTTCGAGTTTAGCCGTAATTTGCTGAATCCCTTCATTATGGAAGACTTTCAGTTTTCGATTGGGAAGATCAAAAGTAAGACCTTTAACTGCTTCAATATCTGCAAGAGCCATACGGACCATTTGCTCTTCAGCAGAGCAATCCATTTTAGGAATGGTGTAGGTACTTGTTTGCTTAGCCTGTTGATTGCTTATATAAGTTTCAGTCTTCACAAGCTTTGCACCAAAACCCAAAGCTTCAAGTTTGGTGGTTATATTTTCATCTTTTTGATTATGTAGAACCTTTAAAGAACGGTTAGGTAAATCAAAGATGAGTTTTTGAACACCATCAATTGAAGATAGCGCCATACGAACCATCTGTTCTTCCGCAGAACAATCCATTTTGGGAACTAAGTATTCACTCATGTAGTGCGAATCTTTTAAAACGTCTTCAGTGCTTAAATTTTCTTTGGGATCAGAACCACAACAGGATTGAGCGGTATCTTCACAACTGTTTGAAGTGTTACAGCAAGGAGATGAAGATTTTTTTTCTTCCTCTTCACCACAACAGCTAAGCGTATTATCACAATTCTTTGAATTGTTTGCTTCTGCAATTGATGGATGATTTTCTTGTTGAGATTTCTTATCTTCGCATGGTGTTTCTTTACTACATCCACAACCACTCATAATTATACCCATTAAAAAAATTATAAACTTTGAATATTAGAATCCCTATAGTTACTATAGAGTCAAGAATCTTTGGAAATACTAACTCAATGCATTTAAAAATTGGTGAACTCTCTAAAAAAACCTCATGTTCAGTATTAACAATTAGGTTTTATGAAAAGGAAGGTTTAATTCCGGAACCGGAAAGAACGGAAGGAAATTACCGCCTTTACGATGTAGGCTATGTTGAGCGAATTAAATTTATTTTGAATTGCCGAACTTTAAATATGAGTTTGAATGAAATTCGTCAATTACTTACCTATAAAGACAAACCTGAGAAAAATTGTTCAGATGTGAATGAATTAATTGACTTACATGTCAGTGCTATCAGAGAAAATATAATCAAGCAACAAAAGCTTATTGAACAACTATCTGATTTAAGAGGTACTTGTGATGGTTTATGTACAATTGACCAATGTGGAGTTTTAAAAAATCTAGCTTGATTATCTAGACCTATGCTTTTTTCAAAAAATCGGCACTGTTGCAAATAACCACGAATGGTAAGCTGAAGACTGTTTTAGCTAAAGGTGCAGCATATGAATCCTTTCCATGGTCGGCATTTTCAGGGCGAAATCATTCTTTGGGCTGTGCGCTGGTATTGTAAATATGGCATTAGCTATCGTGAACTGCAGGAAATGCTGGCCGAACGGGGTGTGAATGTTGATCACACGAATATTTACCGTTGGGTTCAACGTTATACGAATCTAAAAATGGGAGCCTATAGCTCCCATTTTTATTGTTAAACGTTGAATCCTATATGTTTTCCTGTTGGAAGCTCTACATCAATACGGAGCTTCCCACCCATTGCCTCAACATACTTTTTCATGGTTGAAATCTTAAGATCATTGCCACGATTTTCTATTGCTGAAAGCGATGGCTGTTTTATTCCCAAAGTTTCAGCAAGCTCTTTTTGAGAAATTTCGAGTTCTTCACGAATAAGATGAAGCTGATTTTCTAGCAGTAATTCATCAGCCATTTTTTGAATACGGGCTTGGCTCTCTGGAGAGCGGCTAGCTAACAATTCTTGCAGAGTCTTAGCCATTAGATTTATCTCCTAGGGTAGTGAGATGAAGTTGGTATTGTTCATCTGCGATATCCAGCATGTCTTTATAAAAACGCTTTTTACCGCCTTTATCAGCAATACATAGAACAATAGCCTGTCGTAAGGGATCAAATGCGAAGAAAGCTCTTAAAGGTCTACCGCGATGTTGAACGCGCAGTTCTTTCATATTGGTAAATTTAGACTCATACACAGTATCTACTAAAGGGCGGCCTAAACTCGGTCCCTGCTGCTGTAGAACAACCAGTGCAGCTAGGACCTTCTCTTGTGTAGATTCATCTTGCTGTTCAAGCCACTGATTAAATAGATCTGTCGTAATGACTGTCCACATTCCACAACCAAAATATAGATTATAGTCTATATTTTAAGCGTATTATGCTTGTTTTGCAAATGAGAAATGATAGGCAATAAAAAACCCAGCATCCTGCCGGGGTTTTTTATATTGGTTCGCTCGGTATAACTCCTGTCGTACCTTACTTTCCTTGTGCCTATCTCTTGTTATTCTTCTCTGGAACTTCCTGTTCTCTATGTGTCCATCATAGGAAATTGAAGCCGGGTCGCACAGATGCAAAGAGCCGAAATTGATGTAAGCATATGCGTACAATGGGTGGCTAAAAAATATCCCAGGCTTATCCGCAGAAATTGTGGATTCTTTTAGATCTGGAAATGTTAATAACACTCAACAAAGCCACAAAATGACCAATTAATAATCTATTTTACAGTCTCCATTACGCCGAAAAATATATTTTTGCTCGAATAATGATCAGTGATTTGCTGAAATAGATTACACTTTTGATCAAATTTTTCTTATATTTTTTTAAAAGCGAGCAAAAATGAAAACACACCAATTTTTTGAAAATAATCTTAAGCTATTGATATAAAACAAATATAATATATTTGTAGGTGTACGACAGGGGTTTTTTTTGAGCTTTCAGGTGTACGACAGGGGTTTTTTTTGAAGCGGAAATGTAATTTTATTTGCTGAATTAGTTTTACACTCTTAAAAAATAATTTATATAAAGCAATAACATAAGATAGATGATTTAATTGAACAACTTTATTTGTGTCTATTTTAGTGTGATGGATTACCTGAGTTTTTTGAAGATTAGTAAAAGTGTACGACAGGGGTTTTTTGAAATAAATAGGAAGTTCGTATAAGAGATTTTATGTTAAATTACTAACTATAAATTCTATTTAAAACATATATTTATTTAATAGTTATGCCATAGTTTTTCTTATCATATTTAGCTACATAAGGAGCTACTTCGTGATTAATCTTTTTATCACTTTTATCTAGGTATGAAAGTTTTATCGAATCCTCATTATGATGCTCATAATTAATGGCGTATTTATATTCTGAATAAGGATAAAGAGTACCTAAACTATAAGTTTTTTGAGCGCTAATATAAGTTATTTTAAGGTCGGTAATTGGGTAATCAGTCTGATTTTTAATAGAAATATATCCAGTTTTTTCAAATGGCTGGCATCCTATAAGTAGAAATAATACAAGACAGTAAAATAGGCTATTCTTCATTTTGATAGTTCTGTTAAATTGGCCTTATGAGTTTATTAATAACGATAACTTGTGAGATATCACAGCTATTATCTACTTCTGTTATCCAGGAATAATTGTTTTTTTCTAAAGGGTAAGATTGTCCCCCTCCATACGCTGCTTTATCACCCAGAAAATAAGTATCTGAATCTACTTTTAAACTATGAGTTTTACTATCCCAATTTACAGTTTTTGTGGCAAAAATTGGCAGAACTTTAGAGCCATCAGTATGTTGTAGGTATAAACATTTGCCTTCCCTAATAAGCTTAGCTTCACTATAACTTGCATTATCCACTCCACCTGTGTATTGGATGCGTGGAATACTTACATTTGAATCAATTTTTTCTGTAATTGGACTACAGGCTACAAGCGGACTGACTAGGAAAAATACAAATTTTTTCATATATTGAAACCTGTATGAGTATTTAATGCCAGGGTAATTAAAACAAACCATATCAGAATAATTTGGTCATGAATTGTATAAAAATTTATAAAAATAGGTAGAAGGAAAACATGAGCATGAAAATTCAGTCTTATATTTTAGTATTCAGTTTGTTTTTTCTAAATGGCTGTTTTTTCGATACTAATGAAATCAGTAACAGCAACAATAAATCCAATATCGATCCATCAGTATCCGCTGAAAATACTAATATCAAACCTCTGAAAAGTGACTATAAGCAATTTTTTATTTTAGCTAAAGATGTAAGGTTTGATCCAAATTTAGCTCAACTAGAAGCAATCTTTCAAGGAAATTTAACTCTTCATAATAATTGTTTATCCATCATAGTAAGAGGTGATAGAGAAACTATGCATACTCTAATCATACCTAAACAATATGAGGTCTTTTTCGATAATCATAATAAGGTGATAGGTCTAAAAAATCTCTGTACACGACAAATTTCACAGAACCCTTATCCTATCAGGATTCTGCCTTCTTAAAATTGCCAAAATTTCCTTAAACTCTTCTTTTTTCCCAAAACCAATTAAACGCTGAATCGCCATTTGAACATAGTCTAAACCATAGCGAAATAAACTCATTGAGAGTCGTCCATGCTTCTTTATTTTTATCGCTTTTTTTTGATCATGTTGCCATTCACCCGTTAAGTAACACCAACAGAAGCTTATAGCTAACACCGCAATCAATTTTTTCACTCGTCTAGGGTCTGTCAAGCGCGTATTTTCAAGATTAAACCCGCGTCCTTTGAGACAACTGAATAAGGTTTCAATTTCCCAGCGTAATGCATAATCCTGAATAGCATTGGCATTAAACTGAGGAGAAACGACGAGTAAAAGCTCTCCATTTTCTAACTGTAGTGCACTTATATATAGTTTCACCCGACCAACCAAAATCCGTCGTTTACGACATTCAATTTGACCAACTTTAAGATGGCGAAATAAATCACTAATTTTATGATTCTTTCCTAAATGATTGGTGACAATGAAGTTTTTTTAACACGAATGCAGAAGTTGATGTCTTGTTCAATTAACCATGTAAACCACTGCTCACCGATAAACTCTCTGTCTGCGAACACATTCACAATACGGTCTTTACCAAAAATGGAGATAAAGCGTTGAATCAAAGCAATGCGCTCTTTCGTATCTGAATTTCCACGTTTATTAAGCAATGTCCAAAGGATAGGTATCGCTATTCCACGATAAACGATCGCGAGCATCAGGATATTAATATTTCGTTTTCCCCATTTCCAATTGGTTCTATCTAAAGTCAGTTGCACTTTGTCGAATGAAAATATATTGAAAATCAACCGAGAAATTTGACGATAATCGAAATACTGACCTGCAAAGAAGCGCTGCATACGTCGATAAAATGATTGTGGTAAGCACTTGATGGGCAAGGCTTTAGATGCAGAAGAAAGATTACATGTTTGCTTTAAAATAATCACAAGCATGATGAGCGCAAAGCACTTTAAATGTGACTTGTTCCATTTTAGATATTTGTTTAAGATAAGATATAACTCATTGAGATGTGTCATAGTATTCGTCGTTAGAAAACAATTATTGTGACATTATTTCAATGAGTTATCTATTTTTGTCGTGTACAGAGCAAATACTTACAAGCTCAGGGCATAAAAATGAGTATGTACGCT
>NZ_MODX01000041.1:0-14937 GCF_001866125.1 Acinetobacter sp. LCT-H3
ATCATTTTTTGATTTATGAAATAGATCTTATATAGAAGATGTTTTTTTTTAATAAACAGAATAGTCATTAATAAAGTACTGACTCAGAATAAATTAAAATTCAAAATATAAAAAAAGGAAGTCCTCTATAAGACACTTCCTCGTAAAATTTTTTTATCGCTATCCTTGATTAAAAATAGATCAGGATTCAGATGCATCTTTTTTTCAATGCAAGTAAAGAATTACATGATTCTCTCTTTAAACTTAAAGAGCTCATTACTTTGAGCATAAAAAGACCGACCATCCATATTTAAGTCGACTTCAAGACCTGACTGTAAAAGAACTTTCTTACCAACTTCGACCCATTTAAAGCCTTGGCGAGTATTTTGCTGTTTATTTAATGGAATAAGAGAAACCAGGATTTCAGTGCCATTGGCTGCTTTAGCAATTAAATTATTAAATTGATTCATTGTGTTACCTATTATTTTAATGTTTCTTCTATTTTTGAAAATAGAATAAAACTAGGGATTTCAAAAATTAGAGGGAGCCTGATTTGTAGGCTCCCTCTAATGAATGTTGTCGATTAAAGAGCGACAATATTCACAGCATTAGGACCTTTTTGACCTTCAACAATGCTGAAAGAAACCTGTTGGCCTTCAAATAAAGTTTTGAAACCTGAACTGCTAATTTCTCGGAAATGAGCAAAAACGTCTGGACCTGATTCTTGTTGAATAAAGCCAAAACCTTTAGTTTCGTTGAACCATTTTACTGTGCCAGTAACTGTATTAGACATAAAATAACCTTTTGATTTTTAGTATTTTTCGAATTAAATAAACGAAAATATGCTGAGAATAGGAAAGAATTGAAATGATGATCTGAAAAAACGAATGCTTATAAAATAATTAAAAACGACGATACTTAAAGAAAATAGAATAACAATACTTTGTATTTGATATTCATCATACACTTTATATCAAAATATTCAATAAAAATTCAAAATATTATATAAATAATTAATAAGATATTGTTCATGCATAGCTTATTAATCGTCTTAAGTCCTGCTTGAAGCTATCTAAAGTCGCTACATAGCATTTGCTGAATACAGACTTCTCCTTAAACATTAACTGATCTATACACGGTGTCACAAAGCGCTACAGCTTCCATGTATGCCCCATAGTATTTTAGAAAGGCGCCTAATAAGCGATATAACTCCTTTGAATGTGAGTGAACAATCGCCGTCATTTAAATAATATAAGATAAAAAACAAAAGCTTAAAGCCAAATTTGTTTTTTATCAAAAGGGTAATAATAAGGAAGTCACATGAAAGAGACCAAGAGTGAGCTAGCAGGTACTGATCGTCCGGATTTGAAAAATCATAATGAGAAGAATGCCCAGCTTGATGCATACCGTCGTGATGCAACTGGGCAGGCTCTGACCACCAACCAAGGGGTGAAAATTTCTGATAACCAGAATAGCCTGAAAGCTGGTACCCGTGGTGGAACTTTGCTGGAAGACTTTATCTTTCAGGAAAAAATGACGCATTTTGACCATGAGCGTATTCCTGAACGTATTGTGCATGCCCGTGGTGTGGCAGCACATGGTGTATTTAAGGCTTATCCTGGCAATGAGCGCTTTACCAAGGCTGGATTCCTGACCGATACTGAGCGCGAGACTCCTATGTTTGTGCGCTTTTCTACCGTACAGGGTCCACGAGGTTCAGCGGATACAGTACGTGATATTCGCGGTTTTGCGATGAAGTTCTATACTCAGGAAGGGGTATATGACCTGGTGGGAAATAATGCGCCAGTATTCTTTATCCAGGATGGAATCAAGTTCCCGGATTTCGTGCATGCGATGAAGCCTGAACCACATACCGAGATTCCTACTGCACAGAGTGCGCATGATACATTCTGGGATTTCGTTTCTCTCGTACCTGAAACTGCCCATGCGGTGATGTGGGCAATGTCTGACCGTGCTATTCCACGTAACTTCCGTTCAATTCAAGGCTTCGGTGTCAATACTTTCCGTATGATCAATGCGGATGGTGAAGCAGTCTTTGTTAAATTCCACTGGACACCAAAACAAGGTCTGACCCAGCTGACTTGGGATGAGGCACAAAAACTGGCAGGTCGTGACCCAGATTTTCACCGTCGTGATTTGTATGATGCAATTGATTCAGGCAATTATCCGGAATGGGAACTAGGTGTACAGATCGTACCTGAAGCCGATGAGCACAAGTTTGATTTTGACCTGCTGGATGCGACTAAACTCATTCCTGAAGAGCTTGTACCGGTTACACCAATCGGTAGCTTTGTACTTAACCGTAATGTGGAAAACTTCTTTGCAGAAACCGAGCAGGTGGCCTTCTGTCCGGCACATATTGTACCGGGGATTGATTTCTCGAATGACCCATTACTACAGGCACGTGTGTTCTCCTATACCGATACACAGTTGATTCGTCTGGGTGGACCAAACTTCCACCAGATTCCAATCAACCAGCCAGTTTGCCCATTCCATAATAATCAGCGTGATGGTTATCATCAGCGTGCGATCCATCGTGGACAGGCCTCTTATGAACCAAATTCTATCGATAATAACTGGCCAACGGAAACCACACCGGCAGCGTCGAATGGTGGTTTCGAAAGTTATGCCGAGCGTATTGACGGACGTAAGATTCGTGAGCGTAGTCCATCATTTAGTGACCACTTTACCCAGGCACGATTGTATTACCGCAGTCTGACGCCATATGAACAACGTCATGTGGTGAATGCGTATGTTTTTGAGCTGAGCAAGGTGCAACGTTTGTATATCCGTGAACGTGAAGTGCTAGAAATTCTGTGCAATATCGATCTGGATCTGGCTCAGCAGGTGGCAACCAAACTGGGGATTGTAATTCCGCCAGAAAAACTGAATGTGGAATTGCCGGAAGTAACACCATCTAAACGCATTTCTCTGGAAGCCTTCCCGGCGCCCGATATCAAGGGCAAGAAAATTGCTGTTCTAGTGCATGACAAGGTTAATCAGGCGAATGTGGATGCGGTATTAGCTTGGGCCAAGGAGGAAAGTGCCATTGCTGAGGTACTCGCCCCGACACCTGCACCTGTATTGAGTAGCAATGGTGCAGAAGTAATGGCAGACGGTATGCAACGAGGTGAGCCATCAGTACTTTATGATGCCGTTGTTATGGTCGACGGTGATAATTATGACCAGGTGTTGAAAGACGGCACGGCAAAACACTACATTATTGAAGCTTACGTACACTTAAAGCCAATTGTACTCTTGGGTGAAAAAGCTGATCTGATCAATACTTTAGGTTTGGTCGCTGATGAAGGCACGCTTTCACATCAAGATTTCAAATCCGTCGCTATGGAATTAAAGCAACTGATTATGAAACATCGTGTTTGGGCGCGTGAACCAGTGTCAGAAATGATTCCAGGTTAAAACAGCCAAGTCAAAAAAACTCCCTCAATTGAGGGAGTTTTTTTAAATGGTATAATTTAAGTCAGTCAGCTCGTATCTACATCTGTTTATCCATAAATGCATTCTGTTCAAAGACAATCCAAATGAGCGTCACAAAACCTATCCAGATGATTAAAATTCTTATAAATTTTTAGGTTTGATAACTGGATTCATTATTTATTTCAGATGAACTTCTTTATTTTTCACCAGGCGGCCAGCGGCGGTTTACGGAGTTACCTGCATTATTATAATGAATCACTTTGGCATAATTTCCCACGGCTGTGGCATTTTCAGGAATGTCTTTAGTGACCACACTACCAGCACCGATCGTGGCATTGTTGCCAATTTTGACATTATCAATAATGCAGACATTCGGCCCAATATAAACATTATCGCCGATATAGGCTGCCTGTTTCCCGCCATTGGCACCAATGGTCGTAAATTGTGACAGATTCACATTATTGCCAATAATTGTAGTAGGGTTCACTACTACAGGTCCACCATGGCCGATATATAATCCATAACCAATTTGCGTACTGCAATGAATGTCGATGCCGTATTTCTTTTTCTTATAATAAAAAATAGGGTAGGCCAATTTCGCAATAAATGAGTTGGAAGAGGCCAGACGCAACCAGAAGCTAAAATTAAAACCGCGGTTAAACAGATAGTTTTTAATCAGAGATTTTGCTGAAATATTACCGCAATAGCGATACAGATCACTAAGAATAAGTTGCCAGATCATGACTGAGCATCGGATAGAAAAGACAGCGTATTTTGCGCTGAAATGAATAGATTCGGAAGTCAACAAGACTAACGGATTTTATAAAAATCACAATTGAAAAATTGTATGAATCTACTTTTAGAAATGTAATCAGGACTTGTGCCACCATCAAGTGCAGCCTATATTAAGCTTACGGTAGGTCAAAAAACCATGCGACGCTACCAATAAGTTGGACGGATCAATGACAGTTAGTTGAGCTCGAATTTCGATTCAGGCAATAAATCTAGCACTAGCCATCCAACACAGAGCCCGCAGCGATGCGGGCTTTTTAATGTCTGGTTTTTGGTTTTGTCTGTACGATTAATGGGAGTAGAAAAAAACTATTCATTTGGTTTTGCAATCCATCTTATGCCGGAATAATATCCTGCTAAAAAATCTTACATATTCGTTTGAAAGCCTTTTAAATAAATATGTTATAAGAATTCAGAAGATGAGAATTAATAAATCCAAATTAAAAGGAGGGCACCGCAATGACAAAAGAGATGATTGATGTGCAAGTCAAAAACCAGTATGGAAAAATCCTTGATGTAAAAGCATTATTGCGCGCCGGTGCCCAGCATAGAGATTCTTCCCAACGTTTAGAACAGCAAGTTGAATACATTGTGGTGGACGATGAAATTATCCGACCAACGATTGAATTACTATTTGCCAGTGAGCAAACAGACTGTATTTATCGTGTTATGGAGCCAAAATAGGAAACTATTTTTCAGTTAAGTCTGGAAATATAGAAGCTATAGCTCATCTAAGATGGGCTATTTTTTTAAATCCTATTATTTCAGATTAACTGATTAAAAATAAATGCCAGCAGATGATAACGAACTAAGGGATGAGGATCGGATACTTCGCTACGGTTTATACGGATTTGATGGCATACCTGTCCTAAGTCATGTTTTTGTATAAGGAGATATGCTTGAGACAGAGGATCGGGTTGAAGCCTGAGCTGGCGACTTTGAGACTTCAAATTAAAAGCACTCAGGCATTCTTCTATATTTTGGTGAAGCTGAAATAGGACGAGGGCTTGAGTGTTATGTTGATGAGCATATCGCATAATTTAGATTCTATTCTTATCTATTATTATGCACTTAGCTTAACGCGATTTTTAACTAAATGCCTGAATAGTAGATAGTTCAAGCATTGAGTTAATAACTTCCGAATGAGCTTAAACTTAAAAACTTTTTAGAGTGACATTCACGTCATAACGACCAAATTCTTCCAGAATCTGCTGAAGCGTTTGTTGTCCCAATGCATCTGCATCTGCAATTTGTACTTCCTGATTGGTCTGGCTGTCAAAGCATTCAATCGTCTGAATCAGCCATTGATGTTCATAGGCAGTTTTCTCAATCAGTATGCGACGTGGTTGCAGCGCATCACTGATCTGGCGAGGCAAGACATACGTGATCGCCAACTGAATATGTTCTAGTTCATCCGCAGCACTGACAAAAGTAATGACCCAGTTTCCCACCTTGCTCAGTTGCATGGGATTATCAAAGGCATCGAATTCAAGATAGTGTTGCATAAGCGTGGGAAGAATAAAAAGTAATACATTCTATATGGCTTTAAATCCTTAATATAGCTATGCATCTATAGTCAAAAGTAAATGAATACAACTACTTTTGTACGAATTAAAATTATATTTTTCAATTAAATAGAAAAATTTTTTCGCCGGATTTATTTATCTTTAAACTTAAGATAGACTTAAAAAGACTGAATCTATGAAGAGTTTTAAGCCTGAGCACGCAGCATGGATAAAGCATGGCTAATTTGCTTGAACAGTTGGTTTAACTCTTGAGAAGGCATGCGGCTTTCCTGGAGGAGTGTCAACCATTGCACCTGACAGACTTTTAAGGCATCGATATCTGGTGCTTGAGCAATATTTTGAATGTGTTGTTTGGCCAATAAGCCACAGTATTTTTTTAAACTGTTCAGCATCAAGCTGCGTACTTGTTCTTGGTTGAGTGTTATATAGGTAATGTCAGCAGGTACGTCAGGCACGTGAGTCGTGGCAACTAATGTCGTGGTAATCGGCGCTTCAAGATCGGCAGATGAGGCAGGACGGGTGATTGAAGTCTGAATATTTGATTCAGGAAAGTGTGGAAATGAAGCTTTTACTGAGTTATTAGTAGGCGCTGAAGTCTGTGCTGACTCTGTACCGAATGCTGCATTTGAAGTCTCTAACTCTTGTATTTCAATCAGTCCTATATCACATAATTGTTGCAGCAAATCATGTGGTGCAATACGCGCTTTAAACTGAGGTGTGAGTAAATCAAAATCTTCAGTGCCAATTAAAACCAAAAGACGTCTTTGACGTGCATTAAGCTCGACATTACGATGTTGAAGAACATATAGACCCTTTGCAGTTTTTGAATAGCGCATCATACCTGAATGCCTTATATACAGAATTCAGGTAGATGCTAATATGAGAAAATTACACTAATATGAAGATTTTGTTAAATTTACTTAAAATTAAAGTGTTGTAATTGCAGTATTTTCTAAAGCCTTACGCAGATAAGGATCGAGATCCTCCTGACGAAGCAGCCATTGCACATAGTCAGCAGGCAGTTCAGCAATCGCAGTGCCACGATGCTTACCAAAATTGATGGTACGTGGAATACGCGCATCTTCAGAAGCTTCATATAGTTCTTCAATACTGCTGATTTTCAGGTGATGCACAATATGCATCAGGATATTTGCGGTCAGAATAATATCCATATCGGCACGATGCGCTTTACGGATCATTTCACGGGCACGGTCACTGCCACGGGTAATCATATAAATCAGGGCAGAGATATTGTGGGCCTCAGCATCTGGCCATACGCGACGAGCCAAAGCGAGCGTACAAATCGCTTTAATATTAGATGAATTTACACCGCATTTTTCTAAGGCTCGAATATCGTAATCAATATTATGACCAATAATATAAGTGGTTTCCTGTGGAAGTTCGAAACTGCTGTAATGTGGTTGTCCTTCCAGATCTGATTCCAGAATATGGTGCACGGCCATGGCTGCAAAAGAAATCGGTTCATCACAGCTATAGAGCTGATCAAACAGTCGGCTTTTATCCAAGCTGATTTTATGGTCCAGAATGTCCACAGGCGCATACGCAATTTCAATCGGCTGACCGTTTAGTGTATGGGTTTCAGTGTCGAGAATGATGGCCTGCATGACGAAAATTTGCCTGAAAAAGGTGAGGATTAAAATCTAACATTATTATTTCACTATTGACAATTGGAATGCCTGATTTTTACTTTTAATTGAAGGCTTTTTGACTGATACAGAATATTTTTAAACTGAACTAATAAATAAAGGTTTTTGTAGTTTCTGTAATTATTTCCAGAGCTTAAGTTTATTATGCCGAAATCAAGCTAAACTTGGACTGTATTTGTTAGATAAATAACAAAATAATCTCTTGCCATTAATACAATAACTTGGGAAATTAATCTCTAGTTTTATCATTTGATAAAACTATAAAAATCATAAGAGACAATAATTAAGACAAGGATAAGATCGATGAAACGTCATGTATTGACTGGTTCTCTACTCGCCCTAAGCGTAGCTTTAACTGCGTGTAATGATAGCGATGATGATGGTAATTATGAGTCCAAACCCGCTATTCCGGTAAATAATATTGCCAATCCGGTAGTACGAGTAGAGGCGTATACAGACCCTAATACCGGAGACGCATACCCGGATCTGAACGCAGACCGGCAATTACTAACTTATAAAATGTTAGGTGTCGATGGAAAGGAAGTCCAGGCAACCTCTTTGCTTTTCACTCCAACCGGCGCTGTACCGACAAGTGGATGGAAAATTGTAGCCTGGGCACATGGAACGGTGGGTGTGGCTGATAAATGTGCGCCAAGTCGTCAAGGCTTAGGAAGCAGCGCAGTTTTAATCCAGAAATTGATTGATGCAGGCTATGTGGTGGTTGCACCCGATTATGAAGGTTTGGGGGCGGAAGGCAATCATCCCTTCCTGAATCTTAAAAGTGAAGCTTTTTCAATTACCGATGCTGTAGTTGCGGCACGTAACTATTTAACTAGTCAAGGCAAAAATATTTCCACAGAATGGATGACTGTTGGACATTCTCAGGGCGGGCATGCAGCCTTAGGTGCTGCACAATATGCATCGCGAGCAAATTTAAACTACAAAGGAACCATTGCTGTGGCACCGGCTTCGAATCTAGAGACAATCTTGATGGCTGGAGAAAATTCAGTCAAAGGACTCCCGGGAAATGTACAAACCCCTGTATATGCCAAGTTAGATATGTTTACAGCTTTAATTGTTGCAGGCATGCAAGGGCATAATATATTCGTAAATTATCATCAGGTATTTAAACCACAATCAGCTACGATTGCTCCAATTGCAGAAGTAGAATGTGCTACAGATGTTGCAAATGCCTTTGGCGCACCGATGGGACAATATGCAGCAACGCATAATAATTCTTTGCAAGATTATGGCCGTACTCAAGATAACTTTATGACCCTGCCGGTAATTAACAATTTCCTGGTCAATGATTCACAGCCGGGCAATGTCAAACTGGATCAGCGGGTCATTATTTATCAAGGTTCAAATGACACCACAGTCCCTGAAGAGGCAACTTTATTATTAAAGGCAATGCTGGAATCTAAAGGCACGAGATTTGAATATATTGACGATAAATTCATTACAAACGTGGTGGATCGCTGGGATCACAGCACGGTAGTCACTGAAAATGTCGACAATATTGTAAGAGATGTAAAATCTCTAATGCCAATTCAATAACTTATTTTTATCTCTATAGCTCATGTTTTTTTAAGCATGAGCTATTTTTATTGCAAACTGAATAAAGTTCATGATCGAAATTGGCAAAGTTCATGTTACAATACGCGCCAATCTTAGCACGGCTTAAAAGCCCTAATTTAATAGGACCTCGCTAATGTTTGCCAATATCTCTATTGCTGAATTTGATCCAGAAATCGCTCAAGCAATCTCTAACGAAGATGCTCGCCAAGAAGCGCACATCGAGTTGATCGCTTCTGAAAACTATTGTTCACCAGCAGTAATGGAAGCTCAAGGATCAAAACTCACTAACAAATATGCAGAAGGCTACCCAGGCAAACGCTACTATGGCGGTTGTGAATATGTAGATGTCATTGAACAATTGGCAATTGACCGTGCTAAAGAATTATTTGGTGCTGATTATGCTAACGTTCAGCCACATGCTGGTTCTCAAGCAAACTCTGCAGTTTATTTAGCGCTGCTTAACCCAGGCGACACAGTATTGGGTATGAGCTTGGCTCACGGTGGTCACTTGACTCACGGTGCGAAAGTAAGCTTCTCTGGTAAAACTTATAACGCGATTCAATACGGTCTAAACCCGGAAACTGGTGAGATCGATTATGAAGAAGTTGAACGTCTAGCTGTAGAACACAAACCACGTATGATCGTGGCTGGTTTCTCTGCGTACAGCCAAATCGTAGATTGGCAACGTTTCCGTGAAATCGCAGACAAAGTAGGCGCGTACCTGTTTGTTGATATGGCTCACGTGGCTGGCCTGGTTGCTGCTGGCGTTTACCCAAGCCCAGTTCAAATTGCTGACGTAACCACGACAACGACTCACAAAACACTTCGTGGTCCACGTTCAGGTTTGATCCTTGCAAAAGCAAACGAAGAAATTGAGAAAAAACTTCAATCAGCTGTATTCCCAGGTAACCAAGGTGGTCCTCTGGTTCACGCGGTTGCTGCTAAAGCGATCTGCTTCAAAGAAGCAATGGCACCTGAATACAAAGCTTACCAGCAACAAGTTGTGAAGAATGCGCAAGCAATGGCTGAAGTTCTGATTGAACGCGGTTATGACGTTGTTTCTGGCGGTACAAAGAACCATCTGTTCTTGTTGTCTCTGATCAAACAAGACATTACTGGTAAAGACGCTGATGCTTGGTTAGGTGCTGCTCACATCACTGTAAACAAAAACTCTGTACCAAACGACCCACGTTCTCCATTCGTCACTTCTGGTATCCGTATTGGTACACCTGCAGTAACCACTCGTGGTTTTGGCGAAGCTGAAGTACGTGAACTTGCTGGCTGGATCGCTGACATCCTGGACAGTAAAGGCGAAGAAGCTGTGATCGCTGCGGTTAAAGAAAAAGTTGCAGCTGTATGTGCAAAATTCCCCGTATATGCTAAATAATTGTAGCTGAAGCAGAAAAAAGCTCCCGATCTGGGGGCTTTTTTATTTTTTATTTTTTTAATTCAATCAACTAAATAGCTTGTTTACTTAATAATCAATTGCGATCAACAAGCTCAAAAATTCTGCTTTTACAGCTTATGCTTTAAATTCGGAATACAGTAGAGTAATCGTATTGATCTATGGCTTGCGGATGTCGATAATTAAAAATAAAGCTCTGAATATCTTCACTGATACTGGTGTTCATTTCCATACTTGAAAAATGCTTCAAAACATAATCAATCGGAAATACGATCTGCCCATGAAGCTCCAAGCCATAGTAATATTGTGAATTGGCAAACTCGGTACCTGGTATTAAAGCCACCATTTGGAGTTCTTTAAGGCTTAGCCAATGTTCAGTACGTTCAATTCAGAACTGATAAAATAACCGATCTGGCTGGTGATCAAGAGTACAGTATTCAGCTTTTGAATGGTCTTGTTAAAGTCAGCTATTAAAATTCCTAAATGCTTCTTAAATGCCTGAAAAAATTGATCAAGACGAAGCAGGCTTTCTGGACTATTATCAAAGTTAATGGTCTTTAATGCCTGACTGACATAAAAGGTACGTTCCGAATCCGGATGATGCAGCTGAGCACGCAGACCTTGCATGAAATCCGTGCTACTGTATGTTGAAGTAGATTGTGCAAATGCCATCTTATTCTTCTTTTTATTTCGTTATTTTAGTTTTAAATATATTGCAAATATTTTTTAAATCAAGAATTTAATTTTAATCTGTTTATGAAGATTCATTGAAATGCTCGATCAGGAGAGAATGCATGCAAAAAACCAAGCTTATTTTGTCGGAACAGGATCTGAACCGTCTGGAGACTATGCTTGAAAATCAACCCAAGCTGACTCCAACCATGCAGCAGCTAGAGGATGAACTGGCACGGGCAGAGGTAGTTAAACCTCAAGATATTCCTGCCAATATCGTTACCATGCATGCACGCGCCTTGGTCACAATTGCTAACCAGACCAAAGAAATTACGCTGGTCTATCCGCATGAGTTCAAGGGCGAGCCGGGACAGCTGAATATTGTAGCGCCTGTTGGTGCCGCGATCCTTGGGCTGGCAGAAGGGCAAACCATTGAATGGCCGCAGCCAGACGGTGAAATGATGAAAGTCAAAATAGAAAAGGTGCTGTATCAGCCAGAACGTGAAGGGGACTATTTATAAAGTCGGTCTGATCTCTTGCATAATAAAAAAGCCCCAGATTAGTGGGGCTTTTTTATTTGGCTTTGGTATTTTGTAATTTCATTAAGATAACTAAAGCTTAAATCCAACAATATCTTTAGCTTATATAAAAAATTCTATACCTTAAAGGCTTTCCTTTGCAAAATGCTACATGTTATGTTGAAGGAAACCACGTACTATAAAAATCGGTTCAACTGAGTTTAAAGGGCTATGTCACAGATAGATGTTTTGATCCCGATCCAGGATGTTGCAGCAGATCCGAGTGAGATTTTAAGCATCAAGCGTAATGAGCTTGTCCCTTTGCTCAGCGATCAGTACAGGTTGAATCATTATGCCGATCAGCTGATTCAAGCCCAGGCAGTCCTGTTAAATGGGGTTGATCCGCAACTCACCCAACAGCTCAGCCAGACCATTGAAAAAATTATTCAGGCGCTGGCAAATTCCAGAAAATATCTGAAACAGCGCAAGTTTAATGCCTTGCAAAAATGGCTAGGAATTGATCTGGATTATGGCTCCAGTCAGGTTGAGTATTATAAAAATCTGGATCGCTTGCTGGATCAGGCCAGTCATCTCAGCCGTAAACTACAGATTGAAATCCAGAAATCCCAGTCACGCTTTCAGCAGCTCACAGGTTTACGTGAACAGATGGCTAAACATATTCTGGCTGCAGAAGAGTTTCTGCAGGAATATCCACAGTTTGTGAAAAACCAGCATCCGCTGGATAATTTCTCAGAACGTTTATCCAAGAAAATCTATACCTTAAAAACCCTGCAAGCCAGTAATGATATTGCCATTACCCAGATGCAACTATCCCAACAGCTTTCCTTTAGCCTGCTGGACCGGTTTAAGGAAGCACAGCAGGTATTGATTCCGGCCTGGCAATATCATGTCAAACAAAGCAACAGTAAACACTCGACAAGTGATCTGGAAAAACTTGATAATAGTCGGGAAAATCTGATTAAAACGTTAAGAAAATCGCTCGAGAAACCCTCGAAAATATAACAAGATAAGGTGAACTATGACCAATCCTGATACTGTGAATCTGCCTGTCAAAAAAGACAATGAAATTGCTGAACAGAAATTTCAGCAAATGGACCTGAAAGAACTGGGTTTACAGCCTGAGGATTTTCAGGAAGTGCTGGCAGTGCGCAAGGAATTGCAGGAAATGAGTCATAATGCTGTTGCAGAATACGGCAAGAATATTGCCAGCAAGACTGCGACCTATACTGATGAACTGCTCAATCTGGTTCAAAACCGGGATCTGGATACAACAGGCCAGAAACTGAATCAGGTGGTTCAGGTGGCACAGCAGCTGAATGCTTCCAGTATTCTGAGCAAAAATAAAACCTCAGGTTTCTTCGGTAATCTGCTTAATAAATTCAAAGGTGCCAAACAGAATTTTGATACTCATTTTAATACCACCAAAGAACAGATTGATGTACTGGTTAAAGAAATTGAGACTTCACAATCTGGCTTGAAAGCACGTGTATCGACTTTAGATAAAATGTTCGATGGTGTGCAGGATGAATATAAGCAGCTGGGCATTCATATTGCTGCAGGGCGCATCCGTGAACATGAATTACAGCAGGATATTGCTGCATTGACAGCATTACCACAAGATCAGAGCACTACCCAGAAAATTTATGACCTGAATCATCTGGCCAATAATCTGGAAAAACGTATCAGTGATTTGCAGGTATTACAGCAATCCGCGATGCAGACCTTGCCCATGATTCGCATTATTCAATCTAATAATCTGATGCTGGTCGACAAATTCTATGCGATTAAAAACATTACCTTGCCGGCCTGGAAGAACCAGATCAGCCTGGCGATTTCCCTGCATGAACAAAAGAACAGTGTCCAGCTTGCCAATAGTATTGATGATGCGACCAATGAGCTGTTACGTCGCAATGCTGACCTGCTGCATCAGAACTCTGTCGACACGGCTCGTGCCAACCAGCGTTCAGTCATTGACATAGAAACACTTGAACATGTCCAAAATACCCTTATTAATACAGTAAATGATGTGATTCAGATTCAGAAAGAAGGCATGCAGAAACGTACTGAAGCAACAGCACGTTTAAAAGCCTTGCAGGATAATCTGAATTATCTGGTCATTGAATCAAGTACAGACAGGTCGGAATAATATTGAGTACCTGTCCCCGGATTTATTAGAGGAGTCAGGTTTGCCACCATTAGATGAGTATGCTGTAAATCCTCGTGAGATTGAGCAGGGTGTCGTTGCACTGAAAAAGCGTCAGAACCGCCTGACCTTACTTAGTGTCACGACGGCCACCGTTGGTATTGCATCCTTAATTGGCCTGTTTCTGCATCAGGAACTTGTCTATGGATTTTTCGGACTCAGTACCGAAGTGCAGCAATTGCATCTACCGGTTAGTGTTGATGCCAATTTAGCCAGTATTGGTGACAGCCCCGACTATTTCTTCAGTCTATTAAGCTGGTTTGGCTGGCTGATTCTGAAATTGTTTGCTTCTTTTATTGGTGCATTCTTTGTCGTGCACTTCCTGAAAAAAATCCGTTATTTTTATGTTCGCTTTCAGTCCTTTGTAATGAAATTTGTGGGCTGGTTGATTGCTTTTATCCTGATCTGGGGCGGACTGAGCTACTGGCAGCACGACCTGAATGGTGATCATGATGATGCATATCAAAAGGCGGTATATTACGACAGCAATATCAATGACAGTGATATTGCCCGTTATTTAGTGGATGCGGAAGATATTAAAGCACCGGTGAAGTCCTATTTGCTTGCGCAGACCGCTTTATTGCATGAACCAGCCGATTTATCAGCCGCCCGACCGCATGTACTGCGACTAATTGAGGCGGAGAAAAGCGACAATCAGTTTGATCAATATGGTTTTAAGGCAGAGCAGCTGTGGACCATGCAACAGCAGGTATACGGCAAGGCCCTGACACCGGCAGCTGAATCGGTCAGTACCCAGGTACAACAAGCCAATCAGTTGACCGATATTGTTCAGGTAGTCATCAGTATTATATTGGCCGTATCTGTAGTGATGAGTTTGATTTTCTTTGCATTGGCCAATGCCATTAAAAAACGTTCATTGCGGATTGAACAACGCTTGAACTAAATGAATAAAGCTCCAGTCATAGAGCTTTTCTTTTTATTGTTTTCCCTCGTGGGGAGTAAAGGAAATATGGTTGTTTAATGAAATAGCTATATGCCAATGTATTGAAATCATATTAAAAATTATTTAATAATCTGAAAAAACGATCATTTGTATAAAAACAAACTGTTTTACCTGTGTTTTGATTTATCCTATTATTCTTTCATCGAATAAATT
>NZ_MODX01000042.1:0-13109 GCF_001866125.1 Acinetobacter sp. LCT-H3
ATTTATGAAAGAGGTCTAATAACTTTTTCTGTTAAAAGATTAGATTTTAAGATTTCAATCTGTGATTGAGTAAACTGATTCTGATCCATGTTACTTTGAGGAGAAGCTTGTACTTGTAGAAGTGCTTCAGCCTGATAAGTATTTGGTGTAATACGTAAATAGAGTAAAGCCATGAATAAGCTAATACCTATACATAAAAAAATTAATTTCCATTCAGATAGAAGTGAGAAGAAAAGTTCTTTTAAGTCAATTGTATCTTCAGTATTAGAATTATTGATCATAGGTCATCATATAAGGCAAAGTGTGGTGTCGGTTAAACTGTAATATGCTAGTTTTCAGGATATTACCAAAAAAACGCAATAAGCATAAAATGGATAGATTTAATCCTTATCTTTTCATTGAATCTAGTCAAAGAAGCTTGATTTGAGGAAGCGAGTGGTAGGGATAGAGGGATATTTTGAATATTGCTATAAAAGATTTAAAAAATATTTTTTGTATTTTTTGATATAGTATTTGACTTTGAAAATATGATTTTGTGATGTCACAAAATATAAGTAAGGCATAGAGATGCAGGTATTTGATGATTTAAAAATTGCCATTATCGGATTAGGTTACGTCGGTTTACCGCTAGCTGTTGAATTTGGTAAAAAAGTACCTGTCGTGGGCTTTGATATTCATCAAAAACGTATTGATGAACTGCGATCAGGTAGAGACCATACCTTAGAGGTCTCCCCAGAAGAATTAGCACAGGCAACTCAGTTGACCTATAGTGCAGAACTAAATGATTTAAAAGACTGTAATTTCTTTATTGTGACGGTTCCAACGCCAATTGATGAGTTTAAACAGCCTGATCTCACGCCATTAATTAAAGCATCGCAAAGTATCGGTCAGGTTCTTTCAAAAGATGATGTGGTCGTTTACGAATCGACGGTTTATCCGGGGGCGACAGAAGAAACCTGTATTCCTGTATTAGAGGAAGTGTCAGGTTTGAAATTTAACCAAGACTTCTTTGCAGGCTATAGCCCTGAGCGCATTAATCCAGGTGATAAACTGCACCGTGTCACCAATATTCTTAAAATTACCTCAGGTTCAACGCCTAAAGTTGCTGACTTTGTCGATGAAGTCTATAACCTGATCATTGAAGCAGGCACGCACAAAGCGCCAAGCATTAAAGTGGCTGAAGCGGCCAAGGTCATTGAAAACACACAACGTGATGTCAATATTGCGCTGATCAATGAGCTTGCCGTGATCTTTAATAAAATGGATATTGATACAGAAGCAGTACTCCAAGCTGCAGGGACGAAATGGAACTTCTTGCCATTTCGTCCTGGTCTTGTGGGTGGTCACTGTATCGGGGTCGATCCGTACTACTTAACCCATAAAGCGCAGTCGATTGGTTACCATCCTGAAATTATTTTAGCTGGGCGTCGCTTAAATGATGGCATGGGTGCTTATGTCGTGACTCAATTGGTCAAAGGCATGATCAAGAAAAAGATTCAGGTCGAAGGTGCAAAAGTTTTGGTATTGGGCTTAAGTTTTAAAGAAAACTGCCCAGACATTCGTAATACCAAAATCATCGATATCGTGCATGAGCTTCAGGAATATCATATTCAAGCCGATGTCTATGATCCATGGGTGGATGCATCAGAAGCAGAGCATGAATATGGGATTACCCCAGTTCAAACACTTGAAAACGGTCAATATGACGCTGTGATTTTGGCAGTTGCACATGATCAGTTTAAGGCGATGGATGTTGAAGCGATTCGCGGACTCGGCAAGGCTAATCATGTGTTATATGACCTTAAATATGTATTGAGTCAGTCTGAATCTGACCTTCGTTTATAATAGGACATACCCCATGAATCAATATCAACAGGTATGTAAGCAACTTCAAACCGAGCCGAAAACATGGCTGGTCACAGGTGTTGCAGGCTTTATTGGCTCGAACCTTTTAGAAACTTTGCTTAAGCTAAATCAAACCGTAGTGGGTTTAGATAACTTTGCCACCGGTCATCAATATAACTTAGATGAAGTACAAGCTTCTGTGACAGCAGAACAATGGGCGAAATTCAGTTTTATTGAAGGTGATATTCGTCAGTTTGCAGACTGCCAAAAAGCCTGTGCAGGTGTGGATTATGTTCTGCATGAAGCAGCGCTGGGTTCGGTACCACGCTCAATTGCCGACCCGATTACCACCAATGACACCAATATCAGCGGTTTTTTAAATATGCTGACTGCGGCGCGTGATGCCGGCGTGGCAAGCTTTACTTATGCGGCCAGTAGTTCAACCTATGGCGATCACCCTGCATTGCCAAAAGTGGAAGAAAACATTGGTAACCCATTGTCACCGTATGCGGTAACGAAATATGTCAATGAGCTATATGCCGATGTATTTGCACGTAGCTACGGTTTTAAAGCCATAGGTCTGCGTTACTTTAACGTGTTTGGTAAACGCCAAGATCCAAATGGTGCTTATGCAGCGGTGATTCCAAAATGGACGGCATCCATGATTGCTGGCGAAGATGTTTTTATCAATGGTGATGGTGAAACCAGTCGTGACTTCTGCTTTATCGACAACACCGTGCAAGCCAATATTTTGGCGGCAACGGCATCGGACGAGGCTAAAAATCAGGTCTATAACGTCGCAGTCGGTGACCGTACCACATTGAATGAGTTATATCGTGCCATTCAATCTGCACTTGCGGAAAATGATGTGCAGTTTGAGCGTGATCCGGTGTACCGTGATTTCCGTGCTGGCGATGTACGACATTCACAAGCGAGTATTGCCAAAATTCAAGAGCATTTAGGTTATGCGCCTGAGTTTAAAATTGCCGAAGGCATTCAATTGGCGATGCGTTGGTACGTGAACAACTTAAAATGATCTTGAACAGATGATTGCGAAACTGTTCGCAAAGTATCAGTCAATTGGGCTGATTACCTTAAGTTTACTGGCAGGTGCGATAATGACATTTATCGCACTTCCTGTTTTAACACGCCTGTATTCGGTTGCAGACTTTGGTGCTTATGGTATTGCTTTAGCGATTGTCAGTGTTTTATCGACGGTTGCAAATTTACGCCTTGATCAAGCCTTATTGGTTGCTGAGGAACAGGATAAAAAAAGCCTGATTTTTGAAGGGGTTGTATTCTCAACTGTTATTGCTATTGTTAGTGGCATCGTCATCAGCTTTCTTTTCAATATTGAAATGGGTTGTGCCGTGGCGACTGGCGTACTTGCCAATACGCTGATTCAAAGTCTGTATAATTATCAATTTTCCGCGCATAAAGAATATTTCTGTGCAGGCTTAAATATTTTTAGAAGTGCAATCGTCGTGGCGGTTCAACTGTCTTTGCCACTCATCATGCAAATCAACTTGGTCAATAGCTATAACGTCAGTTCGATCATTATGATTGTGGCGGTGTTAATTTATGTATTGAAACATCAACTGTATCAAGTCAGCTGGCAGGCATTTGAAAATTACAAAGATTTCATCTATGCCAATACACCACATGCTTTGCTGAATAGTTTTTCGCATAACTTGCCGTATTATGTGGTGTCGCATTTTGTGGGTGTACAGGCAATGGGTTTCTATGCCATTGTCGAACGGACTTTGCGTGTACCAATTAATCTGATTTCGCAAACCTTGCGTCAATTCTTTATTCGTCAATTTAAAACCACGAATTCAAATCAAAATGCCTTAAAGGCGAGTGTGCTGCTTAGTCTGGTTTCACTGCCTTTATTTGCTGTATTTTTTATTCTGCCTGAATCTGTTTATTTATGGATTTTTGGTCGTGAATGGGTCGGCATTTCAACCTATTTTCAAATTTTAGCTTTGGGCTATTGGGCGATTTTTTGTAATCCACCCAGCTCTGCTTTTTTGATTGCTAAGCGCAATAGCCACGTTTTATTTAAATTGCAAATTGTAGAAATGATCATTAAGTTCGCATTATTTGCAGGCTTATATGTTTTATTTAAAGATAAAATTTATATGCTATTGGCAGTGCCTGTGGCGCTGATCATCTATAACTTTGCCATTTTATTGGTGGTGTGGAGAAACAAAAACTGATGTTTTTTAAACTATTAAAACTGATGAATTGGTTCACTGCGCAATGTCGTCAGCAATTTTATAACCTCGCTTTTGGCACTAAATTTCGCTATTTCGGTAAAGGCTGTACGGTGGATATTCGTGGACAAGTCAAGATCGGTAACAATGTCTATATTGGTGATCATGTTAGCTTAATTGTTGAAAATGGCGCGGTGCTTGAGATTGCCGACAACAGTTTTATTGGTGAAAACTGCTATATCAAATGCTTTGGTGGCAAGGTTTTAATTGGCAAAGATGTCAGTATCAATTCCAAGTCGTATATTAATGGCTGTGGGGGTGTGAGCATTGGTGATAACACCCGTATTGGCACACAAAGTATTATTATTGCGAGTAATCATAGGTTTGGTGAGCCTGATTTTTTAGTCAAAGATGCGATTACCAAACTGGGTGTGAGCCTTGGTGAAAACATTTGGCTTGGCGCACGTGTGACAGTTTTGGATGGTGTCAGCATTCCAAGCAATAGTGTGATTGGTGCCTGTAGTTTAGTGTCTAAACCATTGGATGCTGCTGGGGTGTATGTGGGTAGCCCCGTCAAGAAAATCAAAGCACTTTAAAACAAGTTTCATGTGACTTTGACACGCATATCTTCAAGCGCATTTTCAGCGTAAAATATTTAGCGATTTTTCTTCCTTTTTAGAATCTAACATAGGTCATGCATATGGCATTGATTGTTTCTGTTTTTCGACAGTTGTTTGATCTGGCGTATTTTATGGCCAAAGGCAGTGTGGCATATGCACGTAAAAAGGGCGTCAAAGTGGGTGAAAACTGCCGAATCTATACTAAAAATTGGGGCTCAGAACCGTTTTTAGTCACCATTGGCGATCATGTCACGGTCACCTCAGGCGTGAAGTTTATTACTCATGATGGCAGTACCTGTTTGGTTAAAGATGATCAAGGCAAACGCTATCAACGCTTTGCGCCAATTCAAGTTGGCTCACATGTGTTTATTGGAGTAAATACGATTATTATGCCGGGTGTCACCATTGGTTCGAATGTGGTGATTGGCGCAGGTTCGGTGGTGACCAAAGACATTCCTGATCATAGCGTGGCGATTGGTGTGCCTGCCAAAGTGGTCTCAAGCTTTGCTGATTATCAAGCCAAAATTCAAAGCACCTGTGCCAGTGATAGCGATTTGGTTGGCATCCCTGATTACGGTGAGCGTGTGGAACGTGCTATGGCGATTCAAGCCTCAAAAAACTCAAACTAATATTTTTCCATTTCATGTTATTTAGGTCTAATTATGTTGAATAAAGTCATGTTCTTTTTGCCAAGCTTGGGCGGTGGCGGTGCAGAACGTACGGTCATTCAACTGGCAAACAGCTTTGCTGAACAAGGGCTGAAGATTCATGTGGGCGTGTGCGATCTATATGGTGATAAAGCCAAACTGTTGCCTGAAGTCAGCCCTAAAATTGAGTTAATCAATTTTAATTGTGGTCGGGTGATGAATAGCATCACGCCATTAAAAATAAAAATGAAAGCCGAACAATATAATTGTCTTGTTGCGACACAAACTCATACCAATATTGTTGCAGGCATTGCCAAAAAGTTGGCAGGCGTTCATACACGGTTGATTTTCCGTGAAGTATCTACGCCGTCGAAAAATATGAAATTGCAAGGTATTGCCAAGTTTGTACTAAAAACCTTGGTCAATTGGACGTATCCGATGGCACAGCAAGTGGTCTGTGTGTCTAAAGGTGTGGAAGCAGATTTTCGAGAATATTACCGCTATAAATCCAATAATCTCAGTACCATTTATAACCCAGTATTGGACGATGCTTATTTTGAAAAGCTGAAAGCTCCTGTTACGCATAATTTTTTTAATGACAGTAACAAAGTTATTTTAGCCGTTGGGCGTTTGACCGAAGCCAAGAACTTTGGCTTTTTGATTCGTTCCTTTAAAGCCTTACACGATCAGCATGCAGATACACGCCTGATTATTTTAGGTGAGGGCGAACTTCGTACTGAGTTTGAAGCCTTAATTACGGAATTGGGTTTAAACGATGTGGTGGATTTACCGGGCTTTGATGCCAATCCTTATGCCTATTTTAAATATGCCTCGTTGTTTGTTTTAAGCTCGAACTGGGAAGGCTTGCCGGGTGTCCTGATTCAAGCCTTGGCATCTAAAGTGAAAGTCGTGAGTACCGATTGCCCAAGTGGTCCTATGGAAATTTTAGACCATGCTAAGTTTGGCTTATTGGTTGACTGTAATGATCAGGCAGGTCTGACTCTAGCGATGCATCAAGCAATTTTTGCAGATTATATGCAATATTCAGATGCTGATTTCGACACGCATATTCAGCAGTTCCATAAACACACTGTGCTGAAACAGTACCTAAACATGATGGAGTCTGCATCATGAGCAAACCTTTAATGGTGCATGTAATTACCAACTTTGCAGGGGTTGGCGGTGCTGAGATGATGCTGGCACGTTTGATTCAATATACAGAAGATCAGTATCAACATGTGATTATTAGTTTGATGCTAACGTCTGAGGTTTATCAAAGCACTTTAGATCGTTGCCAATCACATTATGCACTGCAGTGGAATGGTTTAAATACCTTAAGTACGATTCAAAAACTGCGTGGACTACTCAAACAACTGCAACCCAAAACTGTGCAATGTTGGATGTATCACGCCAATGCGTTGACCAGTCTGAGTGTCATTGGTTTAGCAAGCAAACCCAATGTGGTGTGGGGGATTCATCATTCGCTGGCATCACCCAAAGAGGAATCGCTAAGTACCAAAATTGCACTCGGTTTAAGTAAATTTTTCTCGAAACAACCGAGTGCCATTATTTACTGTGCGCATTCATCCAAACAGCAACATACTGATTTTGGTTTTCAAAATGCCCATCAGCATGTGATTGCTAATGGCGTATTTCTGGATAAATTTCAGCCGAATTTACAGCTCAACCAACCAACGGTGATTGGTTTTGCAGGGCGTTATCACACTGCCAAAGGTTATCCGTATTTGTTTGAAACCATGGGCTTGCTGAAAGATGAAAACATCATCTTTAAAATTGCAGGGAGCGGTGCAAATTTAGAGAACGTAGAAGTCAAAGCCTTATTTGAGCAATATCAATTAGATCCTAAAAAAGTGCATCTATTGGATCAAATCTCAGATATGCCTGCCTTCTATCAATCCATTGATGCATTTTTGATGACCTCTATTACCGAAGGTTTCCCAAATGTGTTGGTCGAAGCCATGGCATCGGGTTTGCCCTGTATCAGTACCGATGTCGGTGATGCGAAATACATTGTGCAAGATTTAGGCCGCATTGTTCCACCGCGCAATGCCCAAGCATTGGCAGAAGCGATTTTGGCTTATACACAAAAATCACCAGCAGAAAAACAAGGCTTAAAACAAGCGACACGTAAACGAGTCGAGCAGAATTTCAGTATTGAAACCGTCAGCCGTCAATATATGCAGGTGTGGAGCCAACAGGCATGAAATTTTTAATGATCAGTAGTTTTCTGCCGTCAGTGCTGAATTTTCGTGGCAAATTATTGGAAGCGATTGCATCCCACGGCTATGAAATTCACATTATGGCACCTGAGTTTGTAAGCTTTCCTGAAGAATTGCAAAAACTACAAGCATTCGGCTATCACTTGCATGAAATTCCAATGCAACGCACCGGCACCAATCCATTGGCGGATTTAAAACTGCTTAAAAATTTGTATCAGCAGATTCGTCATATTCAGCCGGATTATGTGTTGTCTTACACCATTAAACCAGTGATTTACGGTACGCTCGCATCATGGCTTGCAAAAGTGCCGCATCGTTTTGCTTTAATTACCGGTCTGGGTTATGCCTTTCAAAATGTCGAATCGGGCAAGCGCAGTCTGTTCCAAAAAATGGTGTATGGTTTATATGCTCAAGCCTTAAAACATAGCGATAAAGTCTTTTTCCAAAATCCTGATGATTTAAAACTGTTCCAAGACATGCATTTGCTTGAAGTCAATAAACCGACCGTGGTAGTGAATGGATCAGGCGTCAATGTGCAAGACTTTGATGTCATGGCTTTACCAAAAAATGCCAAGGGGCAGGTTAAAGCCTCTTTCTTGCTGATTGCTCGATTACTCGGTGATAAGGGCGTACGTGAATATGCTGAGTCGGCACGCATTATCAAAGCCCAATATCCAGAAGCAGAATTTCATTTGGTCGGTTGGATTGATGACAATCCTGCTGCGATTGCCCAAGCAGAAATTGATGAGTGGTTGGCTGATGATCGCCTGAAATATTGGGGTAAACTTAGTGATGTGCGTCCTGCAATTGCACAAAGCTCAGTCTATGTCCTGCCCTCTTATCGTGAAGGTACACCACGGACGGTGTTAGAAGCCATGGCAATGGGTCGTGCTGTGATTACCACCAATGCGCCAGGATGTCGTGAAACGGTATCCCATGGTGTAAACGGCTATTTGGTCGAAGTAAAATCAGTCGATGATTTGGTAAAAAGCATGCAGTATTTTATTGAAGATCCAAAACTCATCGAGCTGATGGGGCAACGTTCACGTGAAATCGCCTTAAATAAATATGATGTGCATCAGGTGAATGCCCACATGCTTGGTGAAATGGGAATCTCGGCATGATCAAACGCATTTTAGATATCACGATTGCATTGACCGCTTTAATTTTGCTGTCACCTGTGTATTTGATTGTGGCACATAAGGTGAA
The DNA here is from genome assembly GCF_001866125.1 of Acinetobacter sp. LCT-H3. Lineage (NCBI taxonomy): Bacteria > Pseudomonadati > Pseudomonadota > Gammaproteobacteria > Moraxellales > Moraxellaceae > Acinetobacter > Acinetobacter sp. LCT-H3. The sequence continues at coordinate 8,778 of NZ_MODX01000042.1, forward strand.
AAAGAATTTAGGTTCACCAGTGCTGTTTCGTCAGGTGCGTCCAGGCTTACATGGCAAGCCATTTGAAATGATCAAGTTCCGTACCATGAAAGATGCTTTGGATACTGATGGCAACCCATTACCCGACAGCGAGCGCCTCACCCCATTTGGTAAAATGCTCCGTGCTACCAGTTTGGATGAAATGCCTGAACTGTGGAACGTGATTAAAGGCGATATGAGCATTGTGGGACCACGTCCCTTACTGATGGAGTATCTGCCTTTATATAATGCTGAGCAAGCCAAACGCCACAATGTGCGTCCGGGCATCACTGGTTATGCACAAGTGAATGGTCGTAACGCCATTTCATGGGAAAAGAAATTCGAACTCGATACCTGGTATGTTGAAAACCAATCGCTTTGGCTCGATTTTAAAATCATGTTGAAAACCATCAAAAAAGTCATTGCCAAGGATGATATTAGTGCCGAGGGCGAGGCAACTATGACAAAATTTACCGGCTCACCGGAACACAAAAAATGACAACACTCTATGCGATTTATGGCGCTTCAGGTTGTGGGCGCAGTTTAATGCCTGTGGCGCGTCAGCAATTAGTACGTGAAAGCAAAGATGCTGAAATCGTATTTATTGATGATGCCTTGACAGAAATAGGCTTGGTGAATGGTCATCGTGCCATGAATTACTCAGCATTTTTAAATGAATCAGCATCGACAAAATACGTGCAAATTGCGATTGCCAATAGTCGTGTACGAGAAAAAATTGCCCATCGTTTAGAAGCAGATGGCATTGGGCTCTGGTCGATTTCTGCCGACAATGTCATTTTCATGGATGAAGTGCAAATAGGCGAAGGTTCGGCTTTAAGCCCATTTGTGACCATTACCTCCAATATTAAAATTGGGAAATGCTTTCACGCCAATTTATACAGCTATGTGGAGCATGATTGTGTGATTGGGGATTTCGTTACCTTTGCGCCAGGCGTAAAATGCAACGGCAATATTCATATTCACGACCATGCCTATATTGGCTCAGGTGCCATGATTAAGCAGGGTACCCCTGATCAGCCTTTAGTAATTGGTAAAGGTGCAATTGTCGGCATGGGCGCCGTGGTCACCAAAAGTGTGCCTGCAGGCGTTACTGTGGTTGGAAATCCTGCCCGTATTGTGACGCAAAAATAATTTTTTAAACTCGATTTTTAGACTGGGAAAATTCCATGTTAAACAGTGCATTTGAGCCTTGGCCAAGCTTTACCCAAGCAGAAGCCGATGCGGTGTCAAAAGTCCTTTTGTCCAATAAAGTCAATTATTGGACAGGTCAGGAATGCCGTGAATTTGAAAAGGACTTTGCACAGTTTGCAGGAACCAAACATGCCGTTGCGGTGGCAAATGGTACGGTGGCACTGGATTTAGCCCTCAAAGCTTTAGGTGTGGGTACAGGCGATGATGTGATTGTCACGTCACGTACCTTCTTAGCCTCAGCAAGTTCGATTGTCACCGCAGGTGCTAATCCTATTTTTGCCGATGTCGAACTGGATTCTCAAAATATCTCACGCCGTACCATTGAAGCGGTGCTGACCCCAAACACCAAAGCCATTATTTGTGTGCATTTGGCAGGTTGGATGTGTGATATGGACCCGATCATGCAATTGGCTGAGGAAAAAGGCATCTTCGTGATTGAAGACTGCGCACAAGCGCATGGTGCGATGTATAAAGGTAAATCGGCAGGTTCAATCGGGCATATTGGTGCATGGTCATTTTGCCAAGACAAGATTATGACCACAGGCGGCGAAGGGGGGATGGTCACCACCAATGACGAGCATCTTTGGAAAAAAATGTGGTCATACAAAGACCATGGCAAAAACTTTGACAGTGTCTACAACACACAACACCCACCGGGTTTCCGTTGGTTGCATGACTCATTTGGCACCAACTGGCGCATGATGGAAATGCAGGCGGTGATTGGTCGTTTGCAACTCAAAGAAATGCCTGAATGGACGGCAAAACGTAATGCCCATATGGCACGTATTCAAGCGGAATTTGAAAATAGTCCATATTTTACAGTGCCTAAACCATCTGCTGACTACGTACATGCGGCCTATAAATGCTATGTGCAAGTGAATGTTGATGCATTGCCTGAAGCATGGTCACGTGATCGCATCATGGCAGAGATCAGTGCGCAAGCTGTGCCATGCTTTAGTGGTTCATGTTCTGAAGTGTATTTAGAAAAAGCTTTTGAGGGGACACCGTGGCGTCCAGAAACACGTTTAGCCAATGCAAAAGCTTTAGGTGAAAGCAGCCTGATGTTCTTGGTTCATCCGACTTTATCTGAACAAAGCCTGCAAAAAACCGTCGATGCGATTCAAAGCGTGATTACGCAGATTCAAACTGAAAACAGCGTATAATCACGCCGTGCTATTTCAGCAGATATAATCGAGCTTCAATGAAAGATTTTATTCGTTCCATTGCCTCCTTGCCGCGTCGCCAAAAACAAGTGGTTTTGGTGACCATGGATGTGTGCATGTTGCCACTGATGATGTGGCTTGCCTATGCCATTCGTTTGGCACGTCCAAATGTCACGGTGATGCAAGGGCTTGAGGCTTGGTATATCTATGTCGCGATTTTTGGCGTATCGGTTTTTACTGTGCTGGGGATTTACCGTGCCATTGTGCGCTCATTTAACGAAGATTACTTACTGCGTATTTCAATTGGCACATTCGTTCAAATTGTCGCTTTGTATGCCATTAAAAAGTTAGATATAGCGTTTATTCCGATGAGTATTCCGCTCATGTATGGCTTTATGCTGTTTTCATACATGTGGTGGAGTCGAGCAGCCATTCGTTATGCGACCTTAAAAACTTTTGCCAAAAAACAAACTCGTAAACGTGTGGCGATTTATGGTGCAGGGCTTGCAGGACAGCAAATTTCAGCGGCTCTAAATCGTTCCGATGATTATCTGCCAGTGTGTTTTATTGATGATAAAAAATCACTCCGTGGTCAATCCTTAAGTGGTTTAAAAATCTATTCACCGAAAAAAGCGCAAAAAAAACTCGGTAAATTTGGCATTGAAGAAGTTTTGCTTGCCATGCCATCGGTGGGTCGTACCCGTAAAAAGGAAATTATTGAATCCTTTGAAGCCACTGATGTGAAAATCATGGAATTACCAGGGGTGACGCAACTGGTCGATGGTAAAGTCAAAGTGTCTGACATTCGTGAAGTGGATATTATTGATTTACTTGGCCGTGATCCTGTACCACCAAAGCCCGAATTGTTAGAAAAGAATATTAAAAATAAAGTGGTGATGGTGACTGGGGCAGGAGGTTCGATTGGCTCTGAGCTCTGTCGTCAGATCGTCAAGCATCAGCCAAAAATGCTGGTGCTGTTTGAAATGTCTGAGTTTGCTCTTTACTCGATTGATCGGGAATTACAAAACTTTGGTGTGCAGGTCATTCCGGTTTTGGGTACAGTCACAAATCAGCAAAAACTAGGACGTATTCTCAAAGACTATCAGGTGCAAACGGTTTACCATGCCGCCGCCTACAAACATGTACCTTTGGTCGAAGTAAATCCATTCGAAGGGATCTATAACACCTCAATTGGCACACAGCGTAGTGTAGATGCTGCTGTTGCTCAGGGTGTTGAAACCTTTGTGCTGATTTCAACCGATAAAGCAGTTCGACCAACTAATGTCATGGGTGCATCAAAACGTATGGCAGAACTGTATTGCCAAGGTTTAGCTTCAACACATCCAAAAACACAAATCAGTATTGTGCGTTTTGGTAATGTCCTTGGTTCATCTGGTTCAGTTGTCCCACTGTTTAAAAAGCAAATTGCACAAGGTGGGCCAGTGACTGTGACCCACCCTGAAGTGACTCGTTACTTTATGACGATTCCTGAAGCAGCACAGCTTGTGATTCAAGCCGGTGCAATGGGAACAGGTGGTGACGTATTTTTATTGGATATGGGTGAATCTGTTAAAATTGTAGATTTAGCCAAACAGATGATTCGCTTGAGTGGCTTTAGACCTGTAGATGAGCACGGGATTGGTGATATTGAAATTCAGTTTACAGGACTTCGTTCGGGTGAAAAGCTGTATGAAGAGTTGTTGATTGATGTGGAAGGTGTGCAGAAGACAGAGCATGAGCGGATTTTAAAATCATTCGAAAATTATTTTGAGTTTAATGAAATTCGTGAAACTTTTTTAAAAATTGAACAAGAAAATCATAATCTAGAAGAAAATGAATTAAAAAAATATTTATCAGTTTATGTAGATGGATATAACTTTCTATGATCCAAAGTATTATTCGGAATTATGGAATTTAATGATAATAGATCTCTTTCATA
>NZ_MODX01000043.1:0-11773 GCF_001866125.1 Acinetobacter sp. LCT-H3
GTCTAATTAACGGAACCACATCAATTTTAAGAATAGCTGCTTTTGATACTTGATCATCTATCCTAATTAAAAACTGTTTTTTAATAATTTGGAATATAAATAAGATTTAGTTAAAATTAACATTATTCATATAAATTAAAATTATGTATTACATTTACTAATAATTTAAAATAATTAGTAGAAAAAAATTATGTTTTAATTATTTCTTTGATTATATAAGTTGAGAGTAAAAAATGATTAATACGGAATTTTCAGAGTGTATTTCTGCATGTACAAACTGTTCACTTATTTGTACTGAATGTGCAACTTCTTGTTTAAAAGAAAAAGATTTAGAGATGATGCGTGAATGTATTCAACGTTGTCTAGAATGTGCAGATATTTGTCAGTTATGTGTGCGTATGCAACAACATAACTCACCTTTCCTCAAAGAGATTTGTGAGCTTTGTGCTAAGATCTGTGAATATTGTGCGGAAGAGTGTGAAAAACATTCACATGATCATTGTAAAAAATGTGCTGAGGCTTGCCGTCAGTGTGCAGAAGAATGTCGAAAAATTGCCATGTAAAATACTTCAATAATGTTAATTATATGGCTCTAGACTAACATAATCATTCTGCTAGTCTAGAGCCTTTCCTAAAATTAACATAATACACCTTATACGAAGCCAAAAATGGGAGCTTTAAGCTCCCATTTTTAGTCTTTAATTCGCTTTTTCGCTTCGTCATAAACTATGCTATCAGCTCGTTTTCCGACGGTAATGAGCAGGATAACTACCTGATCATCTTTAACTTGATAGACAAGTCGGACACCAGCTTTTAATAATTTGATTTTATAGCAACCTGCAAGATCGCCTCTAAGCATATTCTTTGGAATATGTGGCTGCTCTATGACTTTGGCTAGTTTCTTTTTAAATTGATCTCGTATAGCAACAGGGAGTTTTTCCCATTCTGCTGTAAAGTCCTTGTGACGTAAAAGCTTATAAGTCATCTAATGTGACTTCCTCAAACATCTCTTTAGGATCATTAATGCGCTTACGGACAAGAGCTAATAATTCTTCATCTTCTTCTGAAAGCAAAGCTTTTTTGACAGGCAGTTTCCCAGTCGTAGCAACATACTCAAGAATACTAGTGAAGAAATCCGTAGGTGCAATACCTTGCTCTTTAAGGATTGAATAAGATTTTTCTTTAAGGGCTTCATCGATCCTGAAGTTAACAGTAGCCATCATATTTCCCAAGTATTTAATGTACTAGGAATAGTGTAATGCAAATTGCATTACAAGTCGAATTCGCATAACAGCCATTATGTTAAATGGAAGGAAGCAAAATAAGTTAACATTTTGCTTCCGGCCACATTAAGCTAGAGTTTTATTTAAATAAAGCTATTTAGTAATCATTAAATTAATTAAAATCTAAATCTAACACCAGCTCCATATAACCAACCTTTCTCAGAGTTTGATTCTATTTGCCACGACGTTTCATCATTACCTTTTGAATACTCATAGGCAATGTCGATATACGGCATGATCTTTTTACTGATTTCATAGCGAGTTTCAAACCCTGCGGTTGCACTGCTTAAACCAGTTTTTTTCGCATATTTAGAGTCATCACTAAAGATAGCATCCAACTCTAAATAAGGTTGAATAATCAACTTTTGCGTAATCAGAAAATCACGTTCCGTTTCTAGGCTAAAGCCCGCATAATTGTCTTCTCCCGCATAGAGATAAGCATCAGTTTCAAAGAAATATGGCGCCATACCATGTAAGCCAATCACCGCATCAACATTTTCTTCGGTGTCTTTGCGATGATCATTGAGTTCAACTTTTTCACTACGATAACGTGCACCAATCTGTGCATCCCAAAAGTCTGAAATCATACGGCTATATAAAAGTTTGGCATCATAATGTGCATCATGCGATTCTTCTTTATCGGCATGAATTTTAATAAAAACCTTATTTTCATCTGTGCCAATACGGGTTTCAAACTCTGACTTTAAATCACCTGTGCCATCTTCATTGACAAGCCACTTATTGTCCACTGTCGTAATCGCATAAATTTGCGCACCGTGTTCTGAGCGATGATCATAATGCGAACTCTGCTGAGCATTCGCATCTGGTACATGATGTAAATGATTAACCGTAGATGTTGCCTGATGTTGTGCCTGATTCATTTGGCTATGGTTCATTTGAGAGCGATCCATTTGCATCGGCTGATTTTGACTAGAAGATGTAGCAACTGTCATTTTTTCAGGCGCACTATGATCTTCACCATTATGTGCCAAACTCACTGCACTGACCATCAACAAAGAGCTTGCTAAAACAGTTTTAGAAAAAAGATTAATGGTGCGCATGTTGATCTCCTTTCTGTACTTTTTGATCTTGCTGTTTCTCTGTTGATTTGTGATGCATTGGCTGATGACCTGCATGTTGATGGTTCATCGGTGCTGAATGTGCAGCATGATTCATTTTCCCCATCATCTGCATGTGTTGTGCATGCTCTTGTGGAGAATGCTGTGAATGATCCATCTCAGACATCGCTTGATGATTCATTGATGGTACATTTTTTCCATCAGTCTGAGCAGTTGAATGATGCCCTTCGTGCGCCAAACTTAAGCTTGTTAAACTCAATACCGCAACAGAAAAAAACGCTTTAAATACAAAATTAGTGATGTGCATGTCCAGCTCCTTTTTGCTCAGTTACTTGGTGAGTTTGAGTCGAATTTGTACCTTGAATTGGCGTTGTAGACACTTGTTCATCGCTAACATTTGCCACGATCAACTTGTTCATCATTCCTGCACTCATGTGATACAACAAATGACAATGGATTGCCCATTCGCCCAACTCATCCGCAGTTAATAAAGCAGTCACTGTTTTACCCGGTGGTACAATCAATGTGTGTTTATTCGGCATATCTACCGACTCTTGACCATTCTCCAACTGCATAAACATGCCATGTAAATGCATGGGGTGCGCCATCATACTGTCATTAATAAATTTGATACGGATACGCTCGCCATACTTCACTTTTAATGGCTCAGCATCGCTGAATTTTTTACCGTTAATCGTCCAAATATAACGCTCCATAGTACCGCCCAAACGCACTACTAATTCACTGCTAGCTTCACGAGTATCTTTTTGCGGTTCTAAAGATTTTAAATCACTATATTGCAAGGCTTTATTGCCCGCAGGTGTAGATGCATTTGCCCAACCATAAACCACTTGATCATTTTCTTGTGGTTTTGCTGTGCCATGCTGTGAATGATCCATTTTCGAGTGATCCATGCCTTGCATATCGCCATGGTTCATTTTTGAATGATCCATTTTCGAGTGATCCATGCCTTGCATATTGCCGTGGTTCATTTTCGAATGATCCATTCCTGCATGATCACCGCCACCATGTCCCATATCTTCCATGGTCAAAAGTGAGCGTGGACGTGGTGCAGGCATATGAATGCCATGTGTCATAGGATTTAATTCATTGTGCAGTGTACCAATCGCATAGCCTGCACGGTCAATTGACTCAGCTTCAATTTGATAATGTCCACCTTTTGGCTCCACAATCACATCATAAGTTTCAGCTGTGCCAATACGAAACTCATCCACAGCAACAGGTTTTACAGGCTGACCATCAGCACTGACCACAGTCATTTTCAAGTTAGGAATACGGACATCGTAGAAAGACATCGCAGATGCATTCACAAAACGTAGGCGAATTTTTTCATTCGGTTTAAACATTCCTGTCCAATTTTGTTCAGGTGTTTTGCCATTAATGAGGAAGGTATAACCTGTAACATCCGACATGTCGGTTTTTAGCATACGCATCTGATTCCACATTTTGCGGTCAGACCATGTCGCTTTTATGCCATCACGTTTAACCTGCTTCCAAACATCACCCAAGGTTTCACGCTGATCTTGATAATATTCAGCTGAAATTTTAAGATCTTTCTGAATTTGATCACTGGTTTTTTCATGAAAATCTGACAACATCACCACATAGTCACGTTCAGCTTTTTCATGTGCTGCCAATGGTGTTTTACCTTTTGGATAAATCACAAAAGAACCATATAAGCCGTCCTGTTCCTGTCCTTTAGAATGAGCGTGATACCAATAAGTCCCGCTTTGGCGAATCTTGAATTTATAAACATACTCGCTTTGAGGCTTAATACCGTTAAAACCATTAAATCCCGGTACACCATCCATAATGCCCGGCAACAACAGTCCGTGCCAATGAATAGAAGAATCTTGGTTTTTTAAATTATTTTTCACGCGAATGATGGCTTCATCACCCTCTTCAAACTCAAGCAAAGGCGCAGGAAATTGACCATTTACGGTAATGCGCTTTACAGGCTTTCCAGTTGGGCTGACCACTGCTTCATCAATAACAAGCTGATATTCACGCACTTCGGCAAAAACCAAAGGCGACGATGCAAAACAAATACCTGCTAATAGGTACGAACTAATTTTATGAGACATAACTTAACCTTAATTTTTGAAAAATAAATAAATTTTAAAAAAATTGGTTAAGTTTTAGGAGGACGTGAAATTTCTTGCCAATACCCATTTAGATATTGGTTGGGGTAATAAAAATTAGGCTGATCTATAGAATAGAAGGTATCTAGGGGATCTAGCGAGCTTTGCAAAGAATGAAGACATGAGATCTGTGTCTGGCAGGATAAGCTAGAACATTCCTGACACTTTTTGTGATCTATATTCTGATTAAGAGCTAAATGATTATGGCAATCGGTATTCGTCTGTACTTCGTGATTAATACCATGTTGAGTGACTTGCTGTGCTTGATCTAAACAATGATCTTGGCTCATTTCAGTTTGCATATTGATATGCATTATCTTTACTGATGCAACAGACACACTACTCCATCCTATGGCAAAAACCATAAGAAAACAAAACCAAAGTTTTTTGGAGAGATGAGTCAACACGAATGCTATCTAGGAATAGAATTTAATCCAAAATATCTTAACGGAATTTTCAAATATTTACAACTCAATATAATTTAGTAGTTTCTCTAAAATTAACATAATACACCTTATACGTAATGCTTGATATTTCTCTTTAAATATCATTATATTAAAGCAAGCCGTTCTGGAATATAGGGCACCAGAGCGGCTTTTTATTGATTATTCATGTTCCACGCTTAAAATTCGAACAGTGTTTCATGATTTTTATAAGTTAAACTAAATTTAGTTGCTAATCCCAATAAGCTATTCACTAACTTGTAAATATCGGTATACCGCCTGACGACTAATCCCAAAAGCTTTCCCTAATGCCATTTTCGATGGATACTTCCCCTCCTTCCATGCTTGTCGTAAAGCTTCAGCTTGGTCAGGCTTTAGTTTATGCACCCGACCTTTGTACTTCCCCTGAGCAGAGGCGAGTTTTATTCCTTCCTTTTGCCGCTCTAAAATGATCTCACGTTCGAACTGTGCAAAAGCACCCATCATTTGAAGCATCAAATTATCCATCGGGGTGGATTCGGCTGTAAAAGTAATATTTTCTTTTACAAACTGGATGGCGATCCCTCGTTTGACCAGTTTATCTACTTCAGTGACCAAATCTTTTAGGCTTCGCGCAAAACGATCCATTGAATGTACAATCACCCTGTCCCCTTCCCGGACATAGTTCGGCACTGTTGCAAATAGAGATTTGAGTCGATGATGTTCCCTTTAAAAAGTGCTTAGAGACCGAAAACCCTGTTGATTAGACACACTTCACCCTGAGGCTGACCATAATAAAATGACGATGCTTGTCCTTTACGTAGTGCACGCATGACTTCAATACCTTTAATTGTGGCATAAGCCGTCTTCATAGATTTGAATCCTAGTGTGGCCCTGATGATTCGCTTTAACTTACCATGATCACATTCAATGACATTATTTTTATACTTAATCTGCCTGTGCTCAATATCTACTGGACATTTTCCTTCTCGCTTTAATCGTGATAAAGCATGGCCATAGGTCGCTGCTTTATCTGTATTGATGACCCGTGGAATTTGCCATTTTTTCACCGTATTGAAGATCTTTCCTAGAAAACTATAGGCTGATTTACTGTTCCGTCTAGCGGAAAGGTAAAAGTCAATCGTATGCCCCCGTTGATCAACTGCACGATACAGGTAAGTCCATCGCCCCTTCACTTTGATATAAGTCTCATCCATATGCCATGAATGTAAATCTGTAGGATTACGCCAATACCAGCGTAACCGTTTTTCTATTTCAGGAGCATAACGTTGAACCCAACGGTAAATAGTCGTGTGATCAACATTCACACCCCGTTCAGCGAGCATTTCTTGAAGTTCACGATAGCTGATGCCATATTTACAATACCAACGAACAGCCCAAAGAATGATTTCACCTTGAAAGTGCCGACCATGGAAGGGATTCATCTGCTGTATCTCGAAATAAATAAGATATTTAGCTTATCATGTCAGCCTATTTGCAACAGTGCCATAAAAACTGCCTAATCCTGGATCGTAGAGACTTCATTTTTGAGAAAACGGAAGACCTAAAAGGCTTCAATGGCATCCATTGATTATTCGCCAAAGCTAAATAAAACCGTGGAACATTGATTGTTTTTTGATCGTGAAACATGAAAAATCATAAAAAAGCCCAATCGGGTGTGATTGGGCTATAAACTAGAAACTACAGCATTGATTTCTAAGGAAAATTAGAACACCTTTCGTATAAGGTGTATTATGTTAATTTTAGATAAATTAAAAATTTTCACTTTTAAGGGAATATCATGTTTAAACTTTTCTGCATTTTAATGCTATGTGCTAGTCAACAAGTTTTTGCTGGATTTGAAAATTTAAAAAAAATTGAAATTGAAGAACTTACCTTTAAAGAAATTATTAGAAGTCTTTATGAAGGTCAATTTACTCAAGGAAAAATTACTGAGATTGATTATGAAGATGGAGAATCATTTAGTCTTTATGATAAAAATCAAAAAAGAAAAGACATAGAAAATAGTACTTTATTAAAAAAACCAAAAAAATTAGACAAGCTAGAAAATCATTATATGCACTCTGACCAATAGGCATGGTTGCGGTTAAAATCACGCTGTAATGGAAAATCCTGTAACGCTAGATGCAGTTTGGCCTGCGCCTGTGCAATCGCCTGCACCTGGTCAATGCTGGCCTGCTCAGGATGCTCACCCATTAAACGTGGCGCAATCTGGGCAGGTTTGCCTGCAATACTATGGATGGCCTGACCGTGATGTTTCAACGGCACCGCGACAGGTACGCCTGCCTGCCCCAAACAGTCCAGCACGGGCACCAATTCAGCCGCCCCCTCAGTATCCAATTCTTCAAAAACCGTTAAGACATACTGTTTCTGTGTATGATCCACCAAAAAAAAGTTGGTGTTTTGAATACCGCCCTGGATTGGAATCAGGTCAATCACCGCCAAACCATAAGGCTCGGCAAATGCCTGCACTTCTTCTAAACTCAACGGGGTATAAACCGACATGGAAAACCTGCAAAATATCACTCTGATTTTGATAGAATACCCGTTCCCTCCATGAAGGTGTAGCACCAGAGTCGGTCTCCTTTCTCTCTTGGCGATTTTTTGGAAAATTTTATGCTCGCAAAACGTATTATCCCTTGCTTGGATGTTGATAATGGCCGAGTCGTTAAAGGCGTTCAATTCCTTGATATTCGTGACGCAGGTGACCCTGTTGAGGTTGCACGCCGTTATAACGAACAGGGTGCCGATGAAATTACCTTTTTAGATATTACCGCCACCCATCATGGACGGGACACCACCTACCGTACGGTGGAGCGGATGGCGGAAAGCGTGTTCGTGCCTTTAACTGTGGGGGGTGGCGTGCGTAAGGTTGAAGACATCCGTTTATTGTTGAACGCAGGTGCCGACAAGGTTAGCATCAACTCGGCTGCGGTGTTTAACCCAGAATTTGTACAAGAAGCATCGCAACGCTTTGGCGCACAATGTATTGTGGTTGCCATTGACGCAAAAAAAACGGGCGAGAATAAATGGGAAATTTTTACCCACGGTGGACGTAAGCCAACAGGTATTGATGCAATAGAATGGGCTGTTAAAATGGCAGACTTTGGTGCAGGTGAATTACTGATTACCAGTATGGATGCCGATGGAACCAAAGCAGGCTATGACATCGCTTTAATGCGTCAAATCAATGATCGTGTCACGATTCCAACGATTGCTTCAGGTGGTGTAGGAAATTTACAACATTTGGCAGATGGTATTTTGAAAGGTGGCGCAGATGCTGTACTTGCAGCTTCCATTTTCCACTTTGGTCAACATACGATTCCAGAAGCGAAAAAATATTTAGCTGAGCAAGGCATTGAAATGCGCCTTTAAGCAATAAAAAATAGCGAGATCCAAACCTCTCAATGCGATTGCTTGAGAGGTTTTTTATTCGGCAAATTTTAGTCAAAAAAATACCTTGCTGAGCAAGGTATATGAAATGCGTTTATACAACGCTAGAGGGTAAACGAAAAACAATAAATTTGGATAAATATCAAGCAACAAAAAGGCTTGGGCTAAATTAGCGAGATATTCAGCAAAAATATTGACATTAAAAACCAATTTTATTGACAATTCACGACATAAGCACACGACCAGCATCATGTTTTGTCAAAATGCCCTCTTCACGCTTTATCAAGAAGCAACCGATACTTTTTCGATCTCTTCTGTCTGAGCAGCGGCCACCAATTTTGGTTTCTGTTCTACCCATTTAGCAGGAAATACTGATTCAATCGCTTCAGTTAATATCTTCGAAATCGGTGTAGGTAAAGGTAGACCCAATGGATTGGCTTCTTTCAAATCTGCTGAAGACACCACACGCGTCCCCATCACATAATCAAACCAAGGACGAGTAACACACCAATTTGCATCTTGGTTCGAGTTCATGTGGTGATCATAGTGCCACGGGATTGTACGCTTCGCCCAATCAGGCTCAAGATGGGCACGGCGATGAACATAATAATAATTCCCCGCACTATAAATCGCTGCAAGCGCCATGCCTTTTGAAAAAGGATAGAACACAACACTTAGCACACCTGCGGCTAGAGCAAGTGACATTAACTCATTGCGCGTACGCCAGTTGTCCAGACCCTCGACATAACAATCATCAGAAAAGCCCTGCTTGCGCACTTCACGGTGGTGTGCCCAGTGCGATTCCATCTGTTTTGGCGTTGGGCTGAAACGTGGCTTGCCTTTACGGTGAACCCCATGCAGTAGATATTTATGGGCAAACCATTCATAACCGTTTGCAATCACCAAACCTGCAACAAAACCCTTCAACATGGTTTTCTCCAAATGTTTCCTTATTTTTTTAAAGATATAAATTTTTGTAGGCGAAGTATTGACGATACGATATATTTATATTGACAAAACACGACAGAATAAGGAGTAGACAGGATGTCCCAACTCAAGAACTATACAGGCTCTGTTTATGGCGGATTAGGGCATTTATTAAAGGCTTATTGCGAAACAAAAAATATTGAAATTCCTGAGCAATTACAACAAGTCCAAAATCTTGAACGTTTTGATTACGTCATTTGGCGTGACTTACTTGAAGATCTTAATCGTTTAAATCCCAAGACAGGTTTAGGCTTAGAAATTGCAGAGCACGTACAACCTAAACATTTAGGAATTATTGCTTATCTCGCACTGTCATGTGAAAACTTGGGCGAAGCATTGGCGCGTTATCATGATTTTCATCGCTTAATTTATGATGGTAGCCCTCTCGTCGTTGAATTTAACCCACCCTACGCATCAATCCGCTGGGAAGCTCCAGAACCCAACCCAACCCAATTAACAGATGAAATTGCAATTGCGCTGATGGTGCAATTCCATAAGTTATTTCTGTCAGGTGAAGATCTCAATCTACACGAAGTGCATTTTGTGAATACCGCACCGAAAAACATTATGGTTTATGAGCAGTATTTCCGTTGTAAAGTCCGTTTTGATCAGCCTAAAACTCAGCTACTTCTACCTGTTACCGAAGCCTTTAAGCCACTTCGAACAGGCGATCACACTTTACAGCAACTACTTTTACAGCAGGCACAGGCGCTTCTGGACAAATTACCCAACTCGACCCAACTCGACCAACGCTTGCAGCACGCCATTTTGACGGGCCTGCAAAAGAACCAATACCAGATCGACTTTATTGCGGGGAAACTGGGAGTTTCGGTTCGGCAGTTACAACGCCACCTGCAACAGCAAAATGCCACTTTTCAGGAACGGGTACAGGAAGTTCGCTTTATGCTGGCAACTGAATATCTAAAAGACCCACACCTGAGTTTACAGGAGATTGCCCTGCTGCTTTGCTATTCAGAACAAAGTGCCTTTCAGCGCGCATTTAAGCTTTGGACTGGTTTAACCCCACAACAGTGGCGGAAGAACAATACCATTTATAGTTCTTAATCAAGTTGATAAGGAAACGATGGTTTCTTAAAGCATTTTTTATAGAAATGGATTTTCGATTTCCTGTTCAGGTTGGCGCTGAATTTTTTCAGGGAGATTTTCCTGTTCCAGGGCTGCCACCAGCTCATTAATAAAGGCTTGTAACTTCTTGGCAGCCTGTAAACCGACCTGATCTTTGGTTATTTGCAGATTGCCATATAGGCTCACACAATCGACCTGATTTTCCAGGGTCAGGTCATAGATTGCGGAAGACTCATTTCCATTCACAAAAGGCTTAAACATCTCGTTCCCCATTATTATTCTCTTTTCATCACACTGAGCTAAACATAGATGATTTGCAAGATGCTCTACATTATCTCAACAATTGTAAAAAATACTGCACCAGCATATCCACCAACTGCTTGATCAGCGCCTGCTTGGTTTCCTCATCAATCTGTGGCAACTTACTTTCAGCAGTCTGGGACTGTCCTGAAGCAAACTGCTTTTGTTGAGCCTGTATGCTGGCGGTATCGGCTTCTTCCGCACATTGGCTTTCCGCATCCCAACGCATATATTTAATGTCTTGATTGGCCTTAACCTGAGCTGCGGTCAACGGTAATTGATAGATGTTACGCTTCTGCTGCTCGGTCAGTTGCGGGAATAAATTAACCCCCAGCTTCTCTTCCAGATAACAGATACTGACGACCCTGACCTGCTGTGAATCATTGTTAGGTGCATAATAGGCACCGCTAATGCCCTGTTTGGGCAGATACACCGCCTTATACACGGCCGTTGGCACAATCACGCCATTCCCAATGGTTTTGAGCCGCTTTCCCTCAAACACGGGACCTGTGACAATATAGGCATCCCTATGCTGTTTGGTCACAATCGCGCGCACGGCCTCCTCCAGCTTACGCCAGACTTCCTGATTATTTTTAGGGGCCTGTGGCACCATATTAGCTAAAGAGAAACTATCATATTGTGCAGCGGTGTTATTCATATCGCCATTTGGCGCCATGTGTTATATCCGGATTTAATCTATACTCATACAAAACACTCAATTTAATTTAAATTATATAAACTATAAATTAAGTAATAGATGTCCTTCTAAATTAAGAAGAATTCTTATTTGATTAATATTTCTACCTTAACATTCATGCATAATTCGTGAATGAGAACATCTATTCAAAATAGCTTTCCAGAACAATGTTTAAGAAGTATATACGCAACTCAGTTTAAGAAGATGCAGACTTAAGCCTAGGAACAGATTACAGATATACTGAGATCATTGACAAAATTCAAAATTCAAAAAATCTTAAATACTAAAAAATATAAATCTCTGAATGTGATATACGCTGAACTATCAGGAGACTTTCCCTTGG
>NZ_MODX01000044.1:0-11563 GCF_001866125.1 Acinetobacter sp. LCT-H3
CTGTTTTTTCAGCACACATCACCGTATTGGGGGCCGATTGAGCATGAGGGCAAGACATTCGAGCAATTGAAGGCATACACGGCGAACAAGGCTCGGGTTGCCGCCATCATTCAAATCCCCGATTTGAAAAAGGAAACTTACGGCCAAGACCTGAGCGACATGCTCCAGGATCGCCTGACCTTCGATGACGCACTGGCCCTGGAATCGCTGACGATCATGACGCGCCAGCGCCTCAAGATCATCAAGGGCCAAATCTACGCACAGCTTGAAAATGTGCCCGTTCTGTAAGAGGTGGCGCTGTGAGTGATCCGGTAGATGAGCTGATTAAAGAAATCGCGGTTAAGCACAACATCGCCGTCTCCCGTGACGATCCGATCATGGTGCTCCACACGATCAACGAGCGCTTAATGCGAGACTCTGCGAAGGCCCAACAGGACATGCTGGACACCTTCAAGGAAGAACTAGAAAGCATTGCCTTCCGGTGGGGTGCTGATGCAAAGGAAAAAGCCGAGCGCATCCTAAACGCTGCACTGACGGCAAGTCGGGAAACGATGGCCAAGGTAATGCAGGACAGCGCGAAGGCAACGGCTGATGCCGTCAAAGCCGAGGTAGATGCAGCCCTCCGCCGTGTGACCGCCCCTGTTGAAGATGCCACGCGAATCGCTCG
This sequence comes from Acinetobacter sp. LCT-H3, assembly GCF_001866125.1. NCBI lineage: Bacteria > Pseudomonadati > Pseudomonadota > Gammaproteobacteria > Moraxellales > Moraxellaceae > Acinetobacter > Acinetobacter sp. LCT-H3. The sequence continues at coordinate 668 of NZ_MODX01000044.1, forward strand.
ACTCAATATCGCGGCCGCTTGCCTGGCCTTCGCGGCTGCTGCAATAGTCCTATTTGCGTCCTTGTGAGTTGAGCCCCCACTAAAAACCCCGCCGAGGCGGGGTTTTTTTATGGCTATGTCCCAATACCGTGTTGCAAGGATGTTGCCGCTGACCGAAAACTGACCCAGTAGAGGCTGTTCTGCCGACTGAAAACTGACCCAGGTGTTCAACTGCTTCTGCTCAATTTTTGAGCAGGAGAACACAGGGTGATCAGTATGGAAATGATGGGCAAAATTCGCCGGATGTATTTCCGCGACAAGCTGTCGCTGCATGAGATAGCCAAGCGCACCGGGTTGGCGCGCAACACGATTCGCAAGTGGGTCAGAGCACCTGAGGCCAAGCCGCCGGTCTACCAACGCCGCGCGATCTTCAACAAACTCAGCCCTTTTCACGCCACGCTGGAGCAGGCGCTAAAAGCCGATTCGCTGCGGCCCAAGCAACAGCGGCGCAGTGCCAAGGCGCTGTTGGCGCAAATCAAAGCCGAAGGTTATGACGGTGGCTACAGCCAGCTCACCGCGTTTATCCGTGCCTGGCGAGGGGGACAGGGCAAGGCGTCGCAGGCCTTTGTGCCGCTGACCTTTGCTCTTGGCGAGGCGTTTCAGTTTGACTGGAGCGAGGAAGGCTTGCTGGTCGGCGGCATTTACCGGCGTATGCAGGTGGCACATCTGAAGCTGTGTGCCAGCCGTGCGTTCTGGCTTGTGGCGTATCCGAGCCAGGGCCATGAGATGTTATTTGACGCCCATACACGCTCGTTCGGCTCCTTGGGCGGCGTGCCGCGCCGGGGCATCTACGACAACATGAAGACCGCCGTCGACAAGGTCAATAAGGGCAAAGGCCGGGCGGTGAATGCGCGCTTTGCGGTGATGTGCGCGCATTACCTGTTCGATCCGGACTTCTGCAACGTCGCCGCTGGTTGGGAAAAGGGCATCGTTGAAAAGAACGTGCAAGACAGCCGCAGGCGTATCTGGCTAGACGCCCAGGACTGCCAGTTTCACTCCTTCGAGGAACTCAATGCCTGGCTGGGCCAGCGCTGCCGCGCGCTTTGGAACGAGCTGACGCACCCTCAATACAGCGGGCTGAGTGTGGCCGAAGTGCTGGAGTTGGAGCGCGCTGAACTGATGCCTGTGCCAGCGCCATTCGACGGTTACGTCGAGCGGCCTGCGCGGGTCTCCAGCACCTGCCTGGTCAGCGTCGGGCGCAACCGCTACTCGGTGCCGTGTGAGTATGCGGGTAAGTGGGTCAGCAGCCGTTTGTATCCGACGCGAATCGAGGTGGTGGCTGACGACGCGCTGATCGCCAGCCATGTCCGCTTGCTGGATCGCGACCAGGTCAGCTATGACTGGCAGCACTACCTCCCGCTGATCGAACGCAAGCCCGGTGCGCTGCGCAACGGCGCGCCCTTTGCTGATCTGCCGGCGCCGCTGCGTCAGCTTAAGCACGGTCTGGGGCGTCATGCCGGCGGTGACCGGATCATGGCGCAAGTTCTGGCTGCCGTACCGGTCGCCGGGCTCGATGCGGTGCTGGTGGCTGTTGAGCTGGTACTGGAAAGCGGCAGCCTGAGCGCCGAACACATCCTCAATGTCGTGGCGCGCCTGGCCGCGACCGAACCACCACCCAGCGTCGAAACCCACTTGTCGCTCAAGGAAGCCCCCGTCGCTAACACGGCGCGCTACGACCGCCTGCGTGGCCAGACCGAGGAGATCGGTCATGCGTGATTTGATGGCGGAACTCAAGGAGCTGCGCCTGCACGGCATGGCCACGGCCTGGGCGGAGTTGACTGCGCAGGGTGAGTCGAACACAGCCTCGTCCAAGTGGCTGCTCGAACACCTGCTGGAACAAGAGCACACAGATCGCGCCATGCGCTCGGTGAGCCACCAGATGAACATGGCCAAGCTGCCGATGCACCGCGACCTGGCCGGCTTCGACTTCAGCGCCTCCAGCGCAGACGCTCGTTTGATCAGCGAACTGGCCAGTCTGGCCTTTACCGACACCGCGCAGAACGTGGTGCTGATCGGTGGGCCTGGCACCGGTAAAACCCACCTGGCCACTGCGCTGGCCGTGTCCGGCATCACCCGGCACGGCAAGCGCGTGCGCTTCTACTCCACGGTCGATCTGGTCAATCTGCTGGAGCGCGAAAAGCACGACGGCAAAGCCGGGCGGATCGCCCAAGCTCTGCTGCGCATGGATCTGGTCATCCTCGACGAACTGGGTTATCTGCCCTTCAGCCAGGCCGGCGGTGCGTTGCTGTTTCACCTGCTATCCAAGCTGTACGAACACACCAGCGTGGTGATCACCACCAACCTGAGCTTCGCCGAATGGTCGAGCGTGTTCGGCGACGCCAAGATGACCACCGCCCTGCTGGATCGGCTGACCCACCACTGCCACATCGTCGAAACCGGTAACGAGTCCTATCGCCTGCAACACAGTAGCTTGGCGGCCCAGGCCAAGATCAAATCACGGGAGCGAAAGCGTAAGGGCGGCCAGGAACCGGAGGACGATGAGCCGTTCTGATTTCATGGCGACGACGGCCTGCTACATGGCTGCGTGTGGCAGGTCTTAAACAACTGAACTGGGCTAGCGAAGGAGTGGGGGCAACAGCAGCTGCGCTGGTAGACTTATCCACAGTTGCTGGTAACAAAATCAGCAATCCGCCCTGGGTCAAATTTCAATCGGCAGGGTGGGTCAATTTTCCATCAGCGCCAACACACTAAGCAACCATCAGAAAATTTTGACTGTACGCCAAAAAATTCGCATCTACCAGCATCTAAACAGGCGTTGTTGATTATCATAAAACACTGACACTGTATTATATAATCGTGCTTTTGTGTTATTTTTTTAATATTTACTGATTACGTACTTGCTTAACCACTCAGTTGCGCTAGAATTAATAGACGCGAAATTTAAATCTCTAATTTTCCAACACTTAGTAAAACCTCGTTTGCCATCCCACTACCATTGTAGGAGCAAATCAGGAGACATAAAAAATTAGCGGTAGCGTGCCTGGCCCTCTAGATAAGTATTGGAGACTGTAATGAAGTTTGAAAAGTCACAGACAGCAATCGACCACCTGACTCCCGAGCAACACCGAATTACCCAGGAGGCGGGCACCGAAAGGCCCTTCACGGGCGAGTACAACGACAACAAGGAGCCTGGCATCTACGTCGACATAGTGTCGGGAGAGCCACTGTTCGCTTCGACGGACAAGTTCGATTCGGGTACTGGCTGGCCCAGCTTCACCAAGCCGATCGTTTCGGCAAACGTGAACGAGGTGCGGGACAGCGCACACGGCATGGTCCGGACGGAGGTCAGGTCAGTACACGCAGACAGTCATCTCGGCCATGTGTTCCCCGATGGTCCTTCCGACCGCGGCGGTCTGCGGTACTGCATCAACTCAGCGTCCCTTCGCTTCATCCCGCGCGACGAGATGGAGTCCGAGGGATACGGTGAATATCTCGATCAAGTAGAGGAGGCTTAACATGCATCAGCGCGCTGTTCTCGCAGGAGGATGTTTCTGGGGCATGCAGGATCTGATCCGCAAGCGGCCCGGCATCATCTCGACCCGTGTGGGTTACACGGGCGGCGATATTCCGAACGCCACGTATCGTAATCACGGCACGCATGCCGAGGGGATCGAGATTGTCTTCGACCCGACAGTGACGAGCTACCGGAACATCCTGGAATTCTTCTTCCAGATCCACGATCCGACGACGCTGAACCGCCAGGGCAATGATCGTGGGCTCTCCTACCGGTCGGGCATCTATTATGTCGACGAGGAGCAGAAGCGCGTCGCCGAGGATACGATCGCCGATGTGGATGCCTCGGGGCTGTGGGATGGCAAAGTGGTGACCGAGGTCCAGCCGGTCGGCGAGTTCTGGGAGGCCGAGCCCGATCACCAGGATTATCTGGAGAAGCGCCCGGGCGGCTACACCTGCCACTTCGTCCGTCCCGGCTGGGTGCTTCCGAAGCGCCAAAAGGTTGACGACGTACAGCCAGCGGCCGGGACCGCGGCGGAATAGGCTTCACTGCCGTTGCCACTGCGCCGGTCCGGTCCGCAATCTTCGTGACCGCGTCGTTCAGCGACGCGGTCATCGAACCCTACTTCAGAGTGACGGCTCGTTCCAGTCAGTCGCCATCGCAACACCAGGATCGCAGATTTATGCCAGACCTCTCGTCCTTTCCGATCACGCAGCGCTGGCCGGCATCTCATCCCGATCGCCTGCAACTCTACGCAGCCCCTACGCCCAATGGCGTCAAGGTCTCGATCATGCTTGAGGAGACTGGCCTGGCGTACGAGCCCCACCTGATCGACATCTCGAACAACGAGTCGAAGGATCCGGCGTTCGTGTCGCTGAACCCGAACGGACGCATACCGGCGATCATCGATCCGGCTGGCCCTGACGGTAGACCCATCGCCTTATGGGAATCCGGTGCGATCCTCCTCTATCTGGCCGACAAGACGGGTCAGTTCATCTCCACCGAACCAGGCCAGCGTTACGAGACCCTAGCGTGGGTGTTCTTTCAGATGTCGGCCATCGGGCCGATGTTCGGACAGCTAGGCTTTTTCCTGCGATTTGCCGGCAAGGACTATGAGGACAAGCGACCTCGGCAGCGCTTTGTTGATGAATCCAGGCGTCTTCTCGGGGTCCTGGATCACCGGCTGGAGGGCCGCGAATGGATTGTCGATGATTACTCGATCGCGGACATTGCGACGTTTGGCTGGGTGAATGCGCTGGTCGAATTCTACGCAGCGGGCGACATCCTCGGCCTAAGCAGCTATTCGAACGTGCAGGCATGGCTCGAACGCGGGCTGGCGCGACCGGCTGTACAGCGTGGCCTGCGAATTCCTGCGAGGCCTGCATGACCATTATCGCCGCATATTATTACAACGAAGGTAAGCGAGTCCGTGAAATCAGGCTCGATGAGCACGTCGAACTAAACGAGAATCGCTCGGGCTTCTGCTGGATCGCGCTTAGCGAGCCCACCGCAGACGAACTCAGCGCGATCCAGACGACGTATAACCTCCATCCTTTGGCGATCGACAACGCCATGCACCCGCTGTGCCCGCCCAAGCTCGAGGTCTACAACGATGAGTTGTACGTCGTCGCCCAGACCGCCGAGCTGGTCGGCGACCGGATCAGCTACGGCAAGATGGCGATCTTCACCGGTCACAATCACCTTATCACCGTGCGGCACGGCAATGCCGGAGCGCTGGGCAAACTTCGGGAGCAACTCGAGGCATCGCCGACGCAGTTCGGCAAGGGTGTCGACTATGTGCTGCACGCGATCTTGCACCGAGTGGTCGACCAGTATCTGCCCATCTTCGAAATGATCGAGGACGACGTCCTGGCGATGGAGCGACGGTCGCTGCACGATTTCCTCGGGCCAGAAGAGGTGGCGCGAATCTTCGAACTAAGGTCCGAACTCACGCGGTTCCAGCGCACGCTCGGGGCTATGGCCGAGCTGGTGCGAAAGCTCGTTCGCGGCCACTTTCCCTGCATCAGCGCCGAAATGACACCATATTTCCACGACGTCGCGGACCATGTCCACCGCGTGCAGTCCATGGTCGACGGCCTCCTGCTTGTCCTGTCCACGGTCTTCGAGGCCAGCAGCCTTCTGGAAGCGCAAAGGATCGGTGTGGTCACTCGCCAGCTCGCGGCCTGGGCGGCGATCTTGACGGTCCCGACGGCGATCGCCGGAATATATGGCATGAACTTCAAGCACATGCCGGAACTGGACACGCCATATGGCTACTTCGTCGTGCTCGGAGTGATAGCGGTGTTCTGCCTTCTCCTGTTCATGCGCTTCAAGAAGGCCAAGTGGCTATGAGTAACGCACTTCGCGAGCTTCTCCGTCCGCCGAGTCACAGCGCGCTTTGTGCGCGAGCGTGTCCAATCCAGTTCAAGATGAAGGTGCTTCCATGACCTCCCAGGTGACCGACGTTCTAGAAGCAGTCCAGTCATTCATCGCCAACGGCTATGACCGCGAATACCGCGTCAAGGACGGCAATCTCGTCGATCTCGAACTAGGGTCAACCCTCGATGCATGCAGCATTCGCGTCGATGCGGCGTTGCGCCTCGAGAGCGGGGACGACGGCGAAGATGCCTCCAACATCTACGCGATCACCGATCCGGCGACAGAGCATAAAGGCCTGTTGATCGACGTGTTCGATGAAATCTGCTACCGCGACCCAGTTCAAGAGTCGGGACCTCAATGTAGAAGAAGTTGACTAACGAGCATTCGCGTCATCCGATCAAGCAAGCTGGAGACATTTATGAAAGCCATTGGTTACAAGGTTCCGGGACCCATCGCCGCGGATGCCGCGCTGGTCGACATCAATCTGCCTCGGCCTGTCGCTGCAGGATACGATATCCTGGTTGAGGTGAAGGCCGTCTCGGTCAACCCGGTCGACTACAAGGTCCGCAACAGCACGCCGCCGGCAGATGGCGATTGGAAGGTGCTGGGATGGGATGCCGCCGGGATTGTGCGCGAGGTCGGCCCCGACGTCACGCAGTTCGAGTTAGGCGACGAGGTCTATTATGCCGGATCGATCACACGGCCCGGTACCAATGCGGAGTTCCATCTCGTCGACGCCCGGATTGTCGGTCACAAACCTGCGTCGCTCTCCTGGGCGGAAGCGGCGGCGCTGCCGCTGACGACGTTGACGGCCTGGGAGGCGATGTTCGACCGCCTGGACGTGGCGAAGCCCGTACCCGGTGCGGCGGAGGCGATCCTCATCATCGGTGGCGCGGGCGGGGTTGGGTCGATCGCCGTCCAGATCGCGCGACAGCGCACGGACCTCACCGTCATCGCCACAGCCTCTCGACCGGAAACCCAAGAGTGGGTAAGAGGGCTTGGAGCTCACCACGTCATCGACCATTCTCGTCCGCTCGCGCCACAGATCGCCGAACTCGGCATCGGTGCTCCCGCTTTCGTCTTTTCGACCACACATACCGAGCAACATGTCGCCGACATCGCCGAACTGATCGCCCCACAAGGACGGTTCGGACTGATCGACGATCCCAAGGCATTCGATATCATGGTTTTCAAGCGCAAGGCGGTGTCGATCCACCACGAGCTGATGTTCACGCGGTCGATCTACGGCACGCCCGACATGAATGAGCAGGGCGAGATTCTGGATGCGATGGCAGCGCTGGTTGACGACGGCAAAATCCGCACGACGCTGACCCGGCGACTGTCGCCGATCAATGCCGCCAATCTGAAGACGGTGCATGCACTGATCGAAAGTGGCGCGGCTAAAGGCAAGATCGTCCTCGAAGGCTTCTAACGACCGCGATCGCCAAACATCTTGTCCAACCTCAAAAAGCCGAACGGGTTATGCCCCAGCGATGAGAATCCCATGACCAAATCTATTGCCACCGCCTCGATCAACCGCGAAACCGCAGTCGCCCTCATCGACGCGGCGCTCGCTGCGGCCCGTGCCATCGGCATCCCGGCTGCCGTCGCCGTCGTCGACGCCACCGGTAACCTGCGCGCGTTCGAGCGCACCGACGATGCGCCGTTCCTTACCGTCGATGTTGCCATCGACAAGGCCTGGAGTTCCGCCTCGTTTGGGTTCCCGACCCATGTCTGGAACGACTATGTGACCAACGATCCAAAAGTGGCGCCGCTAGCCTATCGCCCTCGGATGGTCGCTGTCGGCGGCGGTTATCCGATTCTGGAGGATGGGAAGTTGATCGGCGGCATAGGCATCTCCGGAGGCAACTATCAGCAGGATCAGGATGCGTGCGTCGAGGCACTCATGAAAATCGGGTTCCAGTTGCCAGCCTGACGACTGTGAGGCCATCACCGGTGGTAATGGCCAACAGATCCAACCTTTGAGAGGCCTAATGATGGAAGCGTTCGTCGTCTTTACGCGGGAAGAAACCAGCGACCCACATGCACTCGCAACCTATTCTGCAGGCGTCGGACCATCGTTCGATGGTCACGACGTTACCTTTCTCGCCGCTTATGGCGCGATCCAGCATTTGGAGGGGCCGCCCATCGAAGGGGCCGTAATCTTGCGTTTCCCGACGATGCAGGCCGCTCGCGACTGGTATGACAGTCCCGCCTACCAAACCATCGCTGCTCAACGCTTTGCCGGTTCCCGTTACCGCGCCTTTATCATTGAAGGGCGGCGGTGACATACCGACAGAAGCACTTCGGCGCTGACCACGAGGTATCGGCGTGTGAACTCGCATCTTGGGAATCTGTGGGGGGGACCAAGACAGCGGCGCTAGGGGCTCATATCGTCGATCGGATCAGAGAGTTGCTCGGCGAGAATGGGTTATCTATTGCCGAGCTGACGGAGCGGAGCCGCCCTCTCCCAACGGATTGATTCAATCGTTGACGCTCCTCCTATCCGGATCCGGGTTTTCGCACGCTGATCAACAGAGTTACAGCGCGCAACGCCTGTAGTGGGCATCAGGGGATGGGTGGCAATCAGGATGATTGCCCACCTTCCAACGATTAACCTTGCTCAAGTTGCTTCACTAGTCGCTCCGCGTCGAGATGGAAGTCCGAGAAAACAATGCTACCGCCAGCGTCGATAACCGTAAACCACGGAGTTCCTCGTGTGCGGTAGTCTTCCATGAAGGTTGGAAACGGCGAGCCGGTCGGTTGCTCGTCGTGACCGAAAACGATAGGAAGCTCATACTTGAGCTGGTTCACGCGCAACTTCTCGAAGGTATTCTCATGCGTTCCTTCGAAGACGGTCTGGATCACTGCGAACCCCACGTCTTTTGAGCTCAACGCTGCATGCAACTTTTGTAGCGTCGGAAACCCATGCAAATGGCAACCTTGGCACCAATGCTGGAAGGCAAACAAGATTTTCGGGCCGGGCCCGATATCTGACAGTTTGAACGGCGCGATACTTTCCCCATCTTTGCCAATCCATTTTTGCACCCGCAGCTCAGGCGCTTGTCGTTCGATCTCGTTCATCTGATCCTCCAACCCCGATACAGAAGCTTAGTGGATGATCGCGCGTCGCGACGGTGCGCGAACGTCCGACCTTATTTTCCCTATTTCCTGAAGCCAGAATAGATCAGATCGACATTTCGTCCTTAATATACTCAAGCTGCCGGCGAGCGCGAACTGGGCAACCATGCGCTGGTGAGCCTTGAGCTTTGCACGCTGCCCATCCGTTTGAGAGCGAACCTGCAACTTCCGCTCCGCATACCGCAGATCAGCGTACGCAGCCTTGGGGTTATCTACCCTATAGCCATTGGGTATTGGGAATCATGCTGGCCTGACGCTATGTTCGATACGCGATTTTTTACGATGATAGAGCATCTGTATCTGATTTTTAGTCGATTGGCTTATTCGGCGGATGTGCGGGCAAATGCTTTACGCAGAGTACTGAAATGAAGGCCGGCTTCGGTCTGCCGTATCGAGCAAGAGGGGTCACTATGGTCACCAGAGGTTTCACCGGTCGCGGTTCAGGCGACCAGTCCGATCGGATTCCGCCAGGTCAGCATCTGGTGGAGGATTTCCCTGTTCTGTCGGCCGGCCCTACGCCGAGGGTAGAGCCCTCCGACTGGAAATTCACAGTCAAAATTGGTCCGAAGCCCGTCAAAACGTGGAATTGGGGCGAATTCAACACTCTACCAAAGACCCAGGTGACAAAGGATATTCACTGCGTCACCTCTTGGTCCAAACTGGATACCGTTTGGGAGGGTGTACTCATTGAAGACATCCTTGCAGATGCAGAGCTTGATCGGCCTACCGATTTCGTCTTGGCGCACTGCTACGATAATTATTCGACAAACGTCCCTCTGACGGATCTGCTTTCCGGGAAAGCGATGGTCGCCCTCAGTTATGCGGGCAAGCCACTTTCCCGCGATCATGGGGGGCCGGCGCGTCTTCTAGTGCCGCACCTTTACTTCTGGAAATCCGCCAAATGGGTGAATGCGCTGCAATTCACGACGCGTGACGAGGCCGGCTTTTGGGAGCTGCACGGCTATCACATCTACGGCGATCCGTGGCGCGAACAACGATACACCCATGACTGAAAACGAAGCGCAAGTCCGTTCGTGGCAATCATGCGTGATCGACGACATCATCCAGCAAACACCGAGTATCAAGAGCTTCTTCCTTCGGTTGAGCAAGCCGTTCGCGCACACCGCAGGTCAGCACGTCGATATCCGGCTGACCGCGCCCGACGGCTACAGTGCAATGCGCAGCTACTCGATCGCGTCATCGGCAGTTTCGACCCCGATCGTCGAGATAGCTATCGAGCGCATGCCGGATGCCGAAGTTTCGCCGTTTTTTCACGACATCGCGGCGATTGGTGACGAAATCGAAGTTCGCGGTCCGCTCGGTGGCCATTTCCTTTGGCCTGAGCCTGCCATAGATCCGGTTCTGTTGATCGGGGGAGGCTCCGGCCTCGTGCCGTTGATGGCAATGATCCGGCAGCGCCGCGCATTGGCCCAAGCCGTTCCGACAGCGTTGCTCCTGTCCGCACGAACCGCCGAGGACGTTCTCTTCTCAGAAGAACTTCATTGCATCGAAATCAGCGATCCGGCGTTCGTCCTGGCGCTCGCGATTACGCGCGAGAAACCGGTTCGCGCATCGGACTTTGCGCGACGGATCGACGGCATGATGGTCCAAGAAATTCTAACCAGGCTTCAGGGAAAGCCGACGCAAGTGTTCGTCTGCGGGTCTAACGGATTCGTCAACATCGCAACCGATAGCGCGCTGCTGGCGGGCTTGGACGCCTCCATCATCAAGACGGAGCGCTACGGGGGCTAGCGGCGCGAGCTATCTCACGTCGCGCCGATCGTAGACGTGCGCCCTGGGAAGCTTTGGCGATCAACGTGAACCGTTTTGCCGAACACAGTCTTTGAACCGTACCGGGTTTG
>NZ_MODX01000045.1:0-11196 GCF_001866125.1 Acinetobacter sp. LCT-H3
CAAAATTATTTACAGGCTCTAGAAATTATATAAATAAAAACCCCGCACTCAGCGGGGTTTTTTTAATGCTTAAACTGAATTAAGCATTTTCACGTGCAATCGCACGGTAACCAATATCTTTACGATATTGAACACCATCAAACGTTACTTTTTCACAAAGCTCTAGCGCTTTTGCTTGCGCTTCACCAATTGTATCGCCCAGTGCAGTCACGCAAAGTACACGACCGCCAGCAGTCACAATGTCGCCATTCTCAAGTGCTTTCGTACCTGCATGGAACACTTTCGCATCTGCCATTTCAGTGTCTAAACCTGAAATCACATCGCCATTACTAGACGTTTCAGGGTAGCCACGAGATGCAAGCACGATACCGACAGTTTTACGTTCATCCCATTCAGCTTCCGTAGGAAGATTACCTTCGATACCTGCTTGAACCAAATCAACTAATGATGATTTTAAACGCATCATGATTGGCTGAGTTTCAGGGTCACCAAAACGACAGTTAAACTCGATTACTTTAGGTTGACCTTGTTCATCAATCATCAAACCTGCGTATAAGAAACCTGTATAAACATGACCGTCTTTTTTCATACCTTCAACAGTAGGACGCATCACTTCATTCATGGTTTTTTCAAAAACGTCTGCCGTCACCACAGGCGCAGGAGAGTAAGCACCCATACCGCCAGTGTTTGGACCTTGGTCACCTTCAAAAATACGCTTATGGTCTTGAGATGTTGCCATTGGCAAGATGTTGTCGCCATCGATCATACAAATGAATGATGCTTCTTCACCAGCAAGGAATTCTTCGATCACAACGCGAGAACCTGCATCGCCAAACTTGTTACCTGCAAGCATGTCATCAATTGCTGCAAATGCTTCTTGATTGGTCATGGCAACGATTACGCCTTTACCTGCAGCAAGACCATCGGCTTTGATCACGATTGGCGCGCCATTTTTCTCTACAAATGCTTTAGCGGCATCTACTTCAGTAAACACGTCGTAGAAAGCAGTTGGAATGTTGTGACGTTTTAAGAAGTGCTTGGCAAAAGCTTTAGAGCCTTCAAGCTGTGCAGCAAACTGCGTTGGACCCCAAATTTTTACACCAGCTGCACGGCAAGCATCAACCACACCATTCACAAGTGGTGCTTCAGGGCCGACAATGACAAGTTCAACTGCATTGCTTTTTGCAAAGTCGATAATCGCAGCATTGTCTAAAATATTTAAGGCAACATTTTCGCATTTATTTTCTGTTGCAGTACCTGCATTACCCGGTGCTACAAATACTTTTGCGACTTTATCATCTTGTGCGATTTTCCATGCAAGTGCATGTTCACGACCACCATTACCCAAAACTAAAATATTCATTAAAAAAAATCCTTCTGAAATAGAATCCCCCTAAATCCCCCTTTGATAAAAGGGGGACTCCCTTCGCTCTACTATGATATAGAAAACCCTCCTTTATTAAGGAGGGCTAGGGAGGATTTAAAATTAATTAGTGACGGAAGTGACGCATACCAGTGAACACCATTGCAATGCCAGCTTCATCAGCAGCAGCAATTGTTTCTTCATCACGCATAGAACCGCCCGGCTGGATAATGCATTTGATACCCGCTTTAGCAGCGTTATCAATACCATCACGGAATGGGAAGAATGCGTCAGATGCCATTACCGCACCTTCAACCACTAAACCAGCATGTTCAGCTTTGATTGCAGCAATACGGGCAGAGTTGACACGGCTCATTTGGCCAGCGCCGACACCGATCGTTTGACGGTTTTTGGCATAAACAATCGCGTTAGACTTCACGTATTTCGCCACTTTCCAAGCGAAGATCATGTCATCAATTTCTTGTTCAGTCGGCGCACGTTTGGTCACAACTTTAAGGTCATCTTTAGTGATCATGCCCAAGTCTTGATCTTGAACTAACAAACCGCCGTTTACGCGTTTGTAGTCAAGTTGCGATTGACGCGCATCGATTGCTGGGAGTTCGCCACATACAAGTACACGTACATTTTTCTTCGCACCTGTTACTTCAAGAACGCCTTCAGCAACACTCGGTGCAATGATCACTTCAACGAATTGACGATCAACAATGGCTTGTGCAGTTGCAACGTCTAATTCACGGTTGAATGCAATGATCCCGCCGAATGCAGATTCAGGATCTGTTGCATACGCAAGATCATAAGCTGCTTGAATACCGTCTAGAGAAACTGCAACGCCACATGGGTTGGCATGTTTAACGATGACACAAGCAGGCTTCGCAAATGATTTAACACATTCAAGTGCAGCGTCTGTGTCCGCAATGTTGTTATAAGAGAGTTCTTTACCTTGTAACTGTTTTGCAGTTGAAACAGAAGCTTCAGTTGCAGCTGGATCTACATAGAATGCAGCAGACTGATGCGGATTTTCACCGTAACGTAAGTCTTGAGCTTTGTTCAATTGTGTATTGAAAGTACGCGCGAATTTGTCAGCCTGACCTTCCTCGACACCTACGCGCGCGCCTAAGTAAGATGCGATCATACCATCGTATTGCGCAGTATGTTCAAATGCTTTCACTGCCAGGTCAAAACGGGTTGCATAAGATAAAGCACCCTCAGCTTTAAGCTCAGCAATTACCGTTACGTAATCAGATGCATTCACTACGATACCGACAGAAGCATGGTTTTTTGCAGCAGCACGAACCATAGTTGGACCACCGATGTCGATATTTTCGATCGCATCAGCAAGTGAACAGTTTGGTTTTGCTACAGTCGCAGCAAATGGATACAGGTTAACAACAACAAGATCGATCGCATCGATGTTGTGTTCAGCCATCACTGCTTCGTCTAGACCACGACGGGCCAGAATGCCGCCATGAATTTTTGGATGTAGTGTTTTAACACGGCCGTCCATCATCTCTGGGAAACCAGTGTGCTCTGAAACTTCAACTACAGCGATATTATTGTCTTTCAACAATTTATATGTACCGCCAGTAGATAAAATTTCTACCCCTAGAGCAGCAAGGTTTTGTGCAAATTCGACAATACCGGTTTTGTCGGAAACAGAGATTAAAGCGCGTTTAATAGTCATGATCTTCGTCACAGTTACCAAGGAACAGATTAAATCTAAATAGCTAATTTACAGTCAAAAAAAATGCCTGCGATTAACGCAAGCATTTTATCATTTATTCACTCATTAAACCGTGTGCTTTTAACTTTTTACGCAAAGTACCGCGGTTTAAGCCGAGAATTTCAGCAGCGCGGGTCTGGTTACCACGCGTATATTCTAGAACTACAGATAGAAGAGGCTTCTCCATTTCTGCCAGCACCATGTCATACACCTGAGAAGGTTGCTCGCCTTGCAGTTGTGCAAAATAGTGGCGAACTGCGCGATCTACGTGAATACGAAGAGCGACATCAGATTGTGCAGTAAAAATAGGAGATTTGCTATTCATGCGAATTAATCCGAAAAATCAAATACCACTTGGGTAAAGTGATATATAAAAGTGGTCTATAAATTAAATGAGCTTCTGTTTTAGATCCTAAAACAGAAGCTCTAAAACATGGTCATTACATTGAGCATGTAGCTTGACACATCTCAGCCAGTTGGTCGAAATATAAGCGTAACAATTGTTAAATTTTTGTTACCGACCAAAAATCAAACAAAAAAATCTGCATGATACGCAATAAGTGTTAGAGCGCATTAGCAAGACTGTATTTGTTGTGAAAAATTAGCGAAGAGTTGGCAGCACATAGCTTTCGTGGCGCGTATAATACCATTGTCTACAAAAAAGTGAGCAAGAAAACTGCATTTTTTTTTAGTTTTTTTATCTTTTTTGATAGTTTTTTTCAATATCAAGGACGAATTATTTCTAAACTATAGCTATCGAAACTTTTTCGCTTGACTGGAACCTGAAAGTCGAATTTAAAAGGACTATTTTTTGGAATACGCTGGATGCTCACTAAACTTTCAATCAGGTATTCTGAAGGTGAAAGCGTATAGGAAGCAGTAATCACCCCATTATCTTTTAAGTCGAGACGCAAAACTGGCATGGCCAGGCTGCGATCATGATAATTGATCAGTTCACCTGTAAATCGGGTTTGCTTCGAATCTGATGCCGTGACTTTAACATTTTTGGTATTAATCAGATCGTAATGCTCTTCCATATTAGAACAGTTGAATACATCACAAACAGCATTAAACGCTGTACCCATCACATGACTATTCTTTAAGTACTGTGGATTAAACCAGAAGAACTGAAAAACTAATATGCCGAGTAACAATACATTTATTGCTGTCCAGCCAATATATTGCAAGATAGAGCGCTGACTTCTGTCATCTGTATCTTCTTCCCAGTTCATGGCTGGAAGGGCACTGATGGGCTCGGTACTAAAATAGTTTAGATTATTCAAATAGGTTTTGAGATCAATATTCGAGTTTTCAACTTTTTCATCAAAAATATGTAAAAGATTGTTGAGGCGAGAAGAAATCTTGCTGTTATATAAGTCTGCATCAAATTGTGATGTAGGTTGAGCTGGACTAAGAGACTCAACATTAGCTTCAGGGGGGGTGCCAGTGGCCGAAGGCTGAGGTTCGGTCACCAGATAAGAAAGTGCATTAAATGAGGTGGTGCATTTGGGACAACAAACCATACCCTGAGCAATGGTTAACTGAGCAACCGTTACTTTGTAGATTGTGGAACAAGTCGGGCAGAGGGTTCGTTTATCACTCATACATTCACGCTTATTTAATTCTTATGGCGTTTACCAGAAATTCGACACCAGTATTCATCACGCTTCGCTACTTCTAATATATCAAAATGATTAGAGTAAATGCTAGTAACATCAGTAACTTGTTCTTCAATAACACCCGCAAGTGCAAATTCACCCTCAGCTTTTACCAATTCTGCAAAGTGCGGTTCAAGCATCATCAGTGGACCTGCCAAGATATTAGCAACGAAAACATCTGCTTTTGTTGCACCAAGCTCTTCGTTAAATTCTTCCGGTAAACCTACATAAAGCCGATCAAGTACACCATTGAGTTCAGCATTTTGTTGGGTGGCCAAGACTGCTTGTGGATCAATATCGGTTGCATATGCTTTTTTCGCGCCAAGTAGCAGGGCAGCAACAGCCAAAATGCCTGAACCACAGCCATAGTCAATGACGATTTTGTCTTTGAGATCTGTTTTTCCCAGCCATTGCAGGCAAAGGAAAGTAGAGGCATGGTTGCCTGTACCAAAAGCCAGACCTGGATCGAGCTTGATATTTACTGCATTTGCTTCCGGTGGTTCCATCCATTCTGGCACAATCCAGAACTTATCAGAAATCTGAATTGGCTCATAAGCATCCATCCAGGTGCGTTCCCAAGCTTGATCTTCCAGAAATTCATGACGGATAGGCGCTTCAGGCATTTGTGCACGAATAAAGGTTTCGAGTGCGTCGACATCGATTTCTTCGCCCTCTTCTTGTGCATAAATACCGGTAACAATCACTTTATTCCACAACGGTGTTTCACCTGGAAGTGGTTCAAGTAAATCCTGATTTTCAGCATCATCCAGCGTCACGCTCACCGCACCCAGCGAGCTGAGTAATGTTTCAGTGAAATCAACCTGAGCCTGATCAACCGTAATATGAATTTGTAACCACTTCACAGAAATAACCTTATGTATATCTTTTCAAAAAGCTATTGTAACGGAAGTTCCGGTTTTTGTGCGGCTAGATTGCTGTGCAGGTGTAAATAAAAAAAGGATGCCTGAGACATCCTTTTAAAGGTTTTAGACTGTATCTAATCTAGATTTGTCAGGGGTTTTTGTACCTGAAGCGGTGCAAGCCGATTCAGTAAAGTGCCAAAAATTGCAGCAAATATATACATAAAAATAGAATAAACTGCCGCTGGCATTGCTACTGCTGAGCTGCCAATCACAGTCAGGGCAATGGTCATGGCAAGGGTGCTGTTATGAATACCGATTTCAAAAGCACTGGCGCGGGCTTGAGCGCTATTAATGTTAAGAAGTCGTGGGGCCAGATAGCCGATGCCAAGGCTTAGGATACAGAATAAGGCAGTTGCCAGTCCGACTTGAGTCAGATATTCACTGATATTGGCACGTTCCTTCACAATGGTTGCGACAATAATAAGAACCAGAAAAGTAATAGCAAAAATCCGCAGTGGTCGATTCAGTTTTGCTGTCACACCTGGTGCATAATGACGAATCAGCATGCCAATCCCAACTGGAATCAGAATAATCGCAAAGACCTGCAGAATTTTGCCAAATTGCAGGCCAACTTGCTGACTATCCTGCATGAAGTGCAAGATTGAGAAGTTAATAATTAAAGGAAGGGTAATTGCAGCAATGACTGAGTTGATTGCTGTTAAAGTAATATTCAGCGCCAGATCACCTTTGAATAGGTAGCTAAACAGGTTGGCTGTGGCACCGCCTGGAGAAGCAGCCAAGAGCATCAAACCGACTGATAACAGTGGTGGTAAAGCTAGTAGTTTACATAGTGCAAAGGCGATTCCCACTAGGATAACCAGCTGACAGAAAAGTGCGATGAGTACAGCTTTGGGATGGCGGGTCACTCGGCTAAAGTCACGTGGGGTAAGTTCAAGTCCAAGCCCCATCATAATGATCGCTAAAGCCAGTGGTAACAATATGGTAATAAAGCCAGAATCCATCTGTATACTCCTTATTTAAATGTCTTTTTTATCTATTTTTAAGTCCAGCATACAGAGGAAATTATGGTTTACATAGCGTGTTTACAAATCTGATAAACGATGCTTAGATTTCTGATAAATGATGCGTTGACGGCTCAGGATAATGCCAAAAAAGGTGGCAAGAGTGTACATGACAATAGTATAGATACCCGCAGGGATGGCAATAGTATTATTGCCTAATACGGTAATAGCGATAGTTATGGCAACAGCGGTATTATGAATGCCCACCTCAAAGGTACAAGCACGTGCCTGACGGTCTGGAATACCAAGCAGTAAAGGTAGGCAATAACCAATAAACAGGCTGGAAAAGCCAAAAATTACGGTTGCGATTCCGATGCTATTGAAATATTCCATCAGATTATGGCGTTCGCGTACGACTGCAAATACAAATAATGCAATGAGGAAGCCAATAGCGAAAATACGCATTGAGCGATTGACAGTGATTGTGAGCCTTGGGAATTTAGCCCGTAATGCCATACCGAAGATAACAGGAAATAATATGATAAAAAATACCTGAACCATCTTCATGGCTGGCATGGTAATGGTATCGTCACTGCCCAGGAAAAAATGTAAGGATAAATTAACAATAAAAGGCAGGGTGAAGATCGATATAAAAGTATTAATTGTAGTCAGGGTGAAGTTGAGCGCCAAATCACCTTTATATAGGTAGCTGAACAGATTGGCCGTTGGTCCACCCGGAGAGGCTGCCAGCAGCATTAAACCCACAGCCAGTAGCGGCGGCAAATCCAATATGATACAAATCAGAAAAGCCAGACTGGTCAACAGGATCAGCTGGATAAATAAGGCAATAAAAATGACCTTAGGATAGTTGAGTACACGAATAAAATCCTTGACGCGTAATTCAAGTCCTAACCCCATCATTAAAATTGCCAGCAGTACCGGCAATAAAAAAACAAAAAATACCGAATCCATAGAATGTCCTTTTTATTATTGGATCTTCATTTTTAAATTAAGTTTAACGTAAATTATTAAATAATCAATAGAAAATGGGCAAAACCTCAATTTTGCCCATTTATTCTTTTATCACTTCAAAGAGGTTTATTTAGGTCGAGGAGGAGTGAAGCCCAAGGCACATTTACCACTAATTTCCTGACCATTAACGGTGGTTGTGGTGTTTCCAGAAGCGTCCTGACAAGCACTGTAAATTTCAGCTTCATCACCCATTAAGGCTGTTTTAGAGTTGGAAAAAAACTGTGGTTCACAGGTTCCGTTCCAGATAATACCACGATGAGCAAAAGTTACGGCATCACCAGCTGATTTGCCTTTACAGACTTTTTGATACAAATCTGGATTGTAAACTTTAGCAACCTTATCATTTGCAGTTGCCATGCCTGTTACTGATAGTGCACCGAGCATTATTGAAAATAATATTTTCTTATCCATTTATTTCACCTTTTTTCTTCGTGTGGCGTCAAATTTACATCTTAGAAAATACTCAGCTGCATACAATTGCGATCAGGTAACCAATACAAGCTCTATGTATTGATTTATCGGTGTTTTGCTAAAAAATGAAAGATTAAGTGACAATTAAGAAGGTTTATAAAAATACGATAGGGTGACCTTGAATTAATTCCACTGAATTTGTCAACTATTCTGCAATTTTTGCTATAATCTTCGGCTATCCTTTTTTAATCTCTCAAATACCACTATGCACTATCCTAAAGTATACGATGTCATTGTGATCGGTGGCGGTCACGCAGGTACGGAAGCAGCATTGGCTGCGGCGCGTATGGGTCGACAGACTTTACTCTTAACTCATAACATTGAGACTTTAGGGCAAATGAGCTGTAACCCAGCCATCGGTGGTATTGGTAAATCGCATTTGGTGCGTGAAATTGATGCCTTGGGCGGTGCAATGGCACTTGCTGCTGACAAAGGCGGTATTCAATTCCGTATTCTGAATTCACGTAAAGGTGCAGCAGTTCGTGCAACTCGTGCGCAGGCTGACCGTGTACGTTATAAAGCGGCCATTCGTGAAACTCTAGAAAACCAGGCGAATCTGGACATCTTCCAGCAAGCAGCAGATGACCTGATTGTTGAAGGCGATACCGTTAAAGGTGTAGTGACCCAAATGGGTATTCGCTTTGATGCGAAAACTGTGGTGTTAACTGCGGGTACATTCTTGGGTGGTGTGATTCACGTCGGTCTTGAAAAATCAAGTGGTGGTCGTGCAGGCGATCCACCATCAATTTCATTGGCGCATCGTTTACGTGAACTTCAACTTCCAGTCGGTCGTTTAAAAACAGGCACGCCCCCACGTATCGATGCGCGTTCAGTTGATTTTTCTGTGATGACGCCGCAGCCGGGTGATTTCCCATCTCCAACCATGTCGTTCATGGGTGATGCATCTATGCACCCTGAGCAAGTGAACTGCTACATTACGCATACAAATGAAAAAACCCATGACATTATTCGTGGTGGTTTAGACCGTTCACCAATGTATACCGGTGTGATTGAAGGTGTCGGTCCACGTTACTGCCCATCCATTGAAGACAAGATTCATCGTTTTGCCGATAAAGACTCTCACCAAGTCTTCTTGGAGCCTGAAGGTTTAGATACGCACGAGTTGTATCCAAATGGTATTTCAACATCATTGCCATTTGATGTGCAGTTTGAATTGGTGCGCTCAATCCGTGGTATGGAGAATGCACACATTCTTCGTCCAGGGTATGCGATTGAATACGATTACTTCAACCCGCAAGCGTTGAAATTCACTTTGGAAACCAAAGCGATTAATAACTTGTACTTTGCAGGTCAAATCAACGGTACAACAGGTTATGAAGAAGCAGGTGCGCAAGGTTTACTTGCAGGCTTGAACGCAGCACGTCGTGCGTGGGATCAAGAGCAATGGACACCAAAACGTGATGAAGCGTACATGGGTGTATTGGTTGATGACTTGATCACTTTAGGTACCAAAGAACCGTACCGTATGTTCACTTCACGTGCGGAATATCGTTTAATGCTTCGTGAAGACAATGCAGACCAACGTTTAACACCAGTCGGTCGTGAAATGGGTCTGGTGGATGATGAGCGTTGGGCGGCTTACTGCGAGAAAATGGAAGCGGTTGAACGTGAAACAGGTCGTTTACAACATCTTTGGGCAGCACCAAACAATCCAATGGGTAAAAAATTCGTTGAGATGACAGGTGCAGACCTTTCTAAAGAATGTTCAGCGATTGATTTGTTAAAACGTCCGAACATTACCTTTGCTCAAATTGCTGAGTTGACGGGTTCAGAAGTGTCTGCGCAAGTAGGCGACCAAATTGAGATTGCGGTGAAATACGAAGGTTATATTAACCGTCAGCATCAAGACGTTGCACAAATGAAACGTTTGGAAGAAACCAAGATTCCTGATGATTTTAACTATGACATCGTTTCAGGTCTTTCTCGTGAAATTACCTTGAAGTTAAAAGATGTACGTCCAGAAACACTTGCGCAAGCAAGTCGTATTCCAGGTGTAACACCTGCGGCAGTTCAATTGGTAATGATTACAATTCGTAAGAACGCTCAAACGAAAAAATCTGCTTAAGATTTTGAATAAAAAAACCCGCTTAATGCGGGTTTTTTTATTTAAAATGGCAAATAGTCGTGCTGTTTAAGTTCTTGTATAATGTATTGATACCATTCAGTATCGTGATAATTATTAGAGTTAAAAATATTTTCGAATTCTTCTAGAGAGGGATAGCTATATTTATTAGAAGCTCGCATAAGGTTCTGGTTGGTTTTGTATTTATCGCCTTTAATACAATGGTGAACTGCTAATGTAAATGTCCGATCAGGATCTATTTTTAAGGCAATTTTTAATAAGTTTAATGCTTTATCTAAATGTTCCTTATTTTGTGTTTTTTGAGAATATGCAATGAGCCTAATAGCATAATTATTTAAACAAACCCAATTTTGGTTATTGATTTTTAATGCACATTCATAAAGAGCAAAACATTCTTTAATTTTATTTTCTAAATATAAGTCTCTGGCTTGCTGATCGTATGCCCAAACAATTTCATCAATCATTTTGGGATTAAGACCAGAGGTAGATTCTTTAGAGGGAAATTTATGTATAAATACAGTATATAAGCTAGTTATTAATGATTTGCTTCCGCGTTCAATTAGATGTTCCCTTAGATTTTGTAGAATGTCTAAGTTGTCACCGAGTGGATAGGGCTGTACTTGACTAAGCTGCGCTGTTAAAAAGGTATAGGGATTTAAAAATAGTTTGGGTGGAAAACATTCTAATTCTTTAGCAAGCTGAATCAAAAAATGGTCAGCATCAATATTACCAATGTAATGTGTTAGATTACTGTTCTCCTTTAGGAAATCTTTTACAGAATTTGCCTCTATATCATCAATATTTTCTTTTCTTCCAGTCCATATAAGACGATGCTGCTCTGAATATTTAGCTTTAAGTAAAGGGAAAAATTCATCAGCATTGCCGCTATATCCAATAAATAGACTAGGGTTTGTGTTTAAAAGATCTCTTTCATAAATCAAA
>NZ_MODX01000046.1:0-10557 GCF_001866125.1 Acinetobacter sp. LCT-H3
AATAAGCAAAGCTCATTATTCAATGAGCTTTGACAGTAGCAATTTCAAGAATGCTTAGGAGAGAGTTAAATTAAACTTAGTGATATAAAGCTGCTTTCGCTTCTTGGTCTGCATGATCTTGCAATAAAGCATGCACAGCCCAGATCGCAGCTGGGAGCCAGCCTAAAAGGGTAACTTGAAGAAACAAACATATCATTGCTGCAAAAGGTCGACCTATCATAAAGAAAGGCAGCCAAGGAAAGAGCAACGCTATCAGAAATTTCATATTAATTTCCTCTTAAGAAGTTTCAAAAGCCTTAACAACTAATAAGAGGCAGAAGTAAACAACCTATAGGCGTATCCGTCTATTCAAGATTTACTTATTTATGTAATTGACCGTGCACTTTGACTTTATTCATAAATTATCGTTATTTGGCATCACTAAATGCAAACTAAAAATTATACAGTCAAAATCAGTCCTGAGCTTTTTGTTCAGTTTCATCATTGGCCGGAAAAATACTTGGATTCGTGAGCCTGATGTTTTCCTGGCACTGATCGCATACCAACACTCCTGCAAAAAGCTGTACATTTTTTCTTGATAGACAAAGAGTACAGGCCTTCGGAAACATAATTGTATTTGTCGTAGTGGCAATATGAGTGTTCATTGCAATTCCTAGAATAACTGAAAATAGCTTATTAGAAGTGCATGCTAGTAGCTATATCTGAATAGCCACCGATTTTATAGACATCTTTTATTGAACATCATAAACGGCTCTAATCTAAAGAACATTTAACATAAAAACTCTTATACGCAATCAAAAAAGTGAGGTAAAAACCTCACTTTGTATAAAGCCAAATGAATGGATATTTCCTAGAATTTTAATTAATAAAAGTTATCACGGTAGAAGTTATAAGTAGTATTGTGGCGATCAATGTTAAGTAGATGCATGGTTTACTCATTGATTGATCATCTACTTTGAAAAAGTGCTTTATTGGATCCTTCCAACCAGTCATTTGACTCCAAGGATACCAAAAACATAAAAAACCCAAAGTACTTAAAATTCCGGCTAAATCAAAACTCTTGGATAAGCCAAATAGACTTATGGCAACAGATGCTGCACCTAAGACAAAACCAAACCAAGATTTAATCAAGGGAGCCTTGGGAGAAGTTACTGATAAATTATTCATATTAGAGTTCTACATTAAAGATTAAATAACTTTCTGTCTCTTTCATCCGTCAAATACCGGTCCATCTGAGCGATCAATTTAGCCCGTGCCTGTTCATCTTCTTCAGTGATTTTTAGCATACAGGATCCAATTAAAATCTTGCGTCTGGTATCGTCCTTTCGAGCCTGTTCTTTCTCTTTAGCACGTTCTCTTGCCAGTGCTGCCTGTCTTTGAGCCTTTAACTGCTTTAACTTTTCTTCCTGTGCCTTGATTTTGCTATTTAGTGTTTCAGTAATACTCATTAATCCAATACCATCATCCTGGGAAACCATCCCTAACATAAGCGCACTTGAATATGCATTCAAGGTGCTATATGTATAGTAATGTTTTCCTCGAAGAGCGCACTTATGCAAACTTCGTTTGCAAGTCCGATTGGGGTCTCCCCAATACCCCGACAACCGTATCCACGGTTGTATTTCACTACGTGAAAATTTAAAAGCGAAAAACAGGCATGGCGATTTACCACTTTTCAGTCAAAACCGTAGCACGATCAGCAGGGCGTTCCGCTACTGCTGCGATTGCCTATCGGGCAGGTGAAAAGATCTATTGTGAACGTGAGGGCCGAGAACATGATTACAGCCGAAAAACAGGTGTGGAATATAAAGAAATTTATTTACCCGAAGGCGCACCAGAACATTTAAAAAACCGGGAAAGACTCTGGAACGAAGTTGAACAACGGGAAACCCGAAAAAACTCGACAGTTGCCCGAGAATTTGAAATCGCTTTTCCAAGTGAATTAAATCAGGAACAACGCCTGGCCATGCTCGAAGAGCTATGCGCCAGTATCGTGGACAGACATCAGGTGGCCGTCGATGCCTGTATTCATGCACCGCATACTGGATCTGGTAGTGATGAACGCAATTATCACGCGCATATCCTGATGAGCACACGCAAACTTACTCCGGAAGGCTTCACCGAGAAAACCCGGGAACTGGATCAGAAACACAGTGGAGAAATCGAACACTGGCGCGAACACTTTGCCGATATCTGCAATATGCACCTGGATCTGGCTGGATACACTGCCCGAGTCGACCACCGCAGCTACAAAGACCAGGAGAATGGTTTAGAAGCCACGCTGCACGAAGGGCCGAAAGTCACCGAACTGCGCCGAAAAGGGATTGAGACCGAAATCAGCCGAAGCAATGACGAAATCAAACAGAGAAATCAGGCTCAGTTGCAATACGGCAAAAATATGGATCTGCTGATTGCTGAAAATGAGATCAAACTCAATACACTAAAAACTGAACAGCAGATCCAAATCAAAAATAGTGCTAAAACGCCACCAATTGACGAAAAAGCCCTGTTTGAAGAAAAACAGAGGGAAACCCTTGGCAAAGTGCTAAATCGCGAAATCAGCGCAAAAGACGCGAATCTAGACCTAGAATTTATGCAGGATGTNAAAAATAGTGCTAAAACGCCACCAATTGACGAAAAAGCCCTGTTTGAAGAAAAACAGAGGGAAACCCTTGGCAAAGTGCTAAATCGCGAAATCAGCGCAAAAGACGCGAATCTAGACCTAGAATTTATGCAGGATGTTTTTAAAAAGGCAGAAAACACCTTGGGCAAGATGCAAAAGCATAAAAATGAGTTTAGTCAGCAGCTCGCCCAAGACATTTTGAAAAACAGACTGAAACAAAGTCATGACAAGTTGCAAAGTCTGGTCGATCAACACAATGAATTAACCCAGAACAAACCCTTACTGTTTGGAAAAAAAGCCTGGGAAGCCCAACGTGACGAGGTTTATCAGGAACACAAAAAGCTAAAAGGTCAGCATGAACACCAGAAAAAACATGGTGTGAAGGATTTATTGGAAAATGAAAAGTTCAAAGAACATGCCTGGAAGCAGTACCAACAACAACATCCGGCCAAAGCCAAGCAATACCAGACTCTATACTCAACCTATCAAGTCATTAAAAAATGTGTGAATGAGATCAAAGCAGAACAACAGCTGAAACTCAGACAAGAACAACAACTCAAAGCACAGCAACATGCGCCTAAAATGAAATCTCGTGGCATGAGTCGCTAAACAGAGCGAGTGTCTAGGAGCGAACTGAGAAAATTTGCCCTTTCCTTTCCCTGATTACAAGCTCCCTATCCATCAATCACCTGTATACCAGAGCATCCCGCATGGGTGCGAACTTTCCAAATTTGATTCTTAAATCGAGCGTAGCGAGAAAAAAAGTTCATGAGCGCAGCGAATTCCGAGTTGCTTTTGCTTTTTCTAAAAGTCACGAAAATATTAACCAAAAATTGCCCCAACGAATCGAGCGAAAGCGAGATTCAATAGAGTTTGAGCGTAGCGAAAACCAAGGGCAATTTTTTATATTTTGGGCTTTTAATTATTTTTAAGCTTTTAAATGCTTTTAGAGAGGCTCAAGTCTTTGTAAAGAAAGGCTTCTAGAGCTTATATGACTACGTTTACCTACCAATATGACTACGTTTACCTACCAATATGACTACGTTTACCTACCAATATGACTACGTTTACCTACCAATAATCTACATTATTTTTTTCGTAGATTTAACTACATTTACCTTGCATTAATCTGCATTATTTTTTTCGTAGATTTAACTACGTTTACCTTGCATTAATCTACATATTTATTATTATAGATTTATATTCATAAGTAATAATGTAGATAAATAAAATGCGGGACCTAGTAGTTAAAGACAATGCATTAATTAATGCGAGTTATAACTTAGACTTAGTAGAACAACGTTTGATCTTATTAGCCATCGTCGAAGCAAGAGATAGTGGTCGGGGAATCAATGCAAATGACCCTTTAGAAGTCCATGCTGAGAGTTATGTAAATCAATTTAATGTTGCAAGACAAACAGCTTACCAAGCGTTAAAAGATGCCTGTAAAGATCTATTTGTACGTCAATTTAGCTATCAAGAAATTAATAAAAGAGGAAATGTAGAGAATGTTTTAAGTCGCTGGGTCAGCGAAATTAGATATATCGACGATGAAGCTACAGTAAAGTTAATATTTGCCCCTGCAATCGTGCCACTTATTACACGTTTAGAAGAACAATTTACTAAATATGAGTTACAACAGATTAGTAATCTCAGCAGCGCTTATGCTGTGCGATTGTATGAATTATTAATTGCTTGGCGCAGTACAGGTCAAACTCCCATTATTGAACTAGCAGAATTCAGACAAAAAATAGGCGTTCTTGATGATGAATATACAAGAATGGGAAATTTTAAAGATCGAGTATTAAATTTAGCTATTGCTCAAATTAATGAACATACGGATATTAACGTCCAATGTCAGCAACATAAAAAGGGACGTAATATTTCTGGTTTTTCATTCACCTTTAAACTGAAAAAAGTCGTTATAGCTCATAGTAAAGAGCAAACTGCTCTTGAGATTTTCTCAAAATTTACCGATGCACAGTGTCATCTTTTGGCCAGTAAACTGTCTGAGCTTCCAGATATGAATAAATATTCTCAAGGTACTGAAA
Organism: Acinetobacter sp. LCT-H3; assembly: GCF_001866125.1. Classification (NCBI taxonomy): domain Bacteria; kingdom Pseudomonadati; phylum Pseudomonadota; class Gammaproteobacteria; order Moraxellales; family Moraxellaceae; genus Acinetobacter; species Acinetobacter sp. LCT-H3. Next base: position 4,675 of record NZ_MODX01000046.1, read on the forward strand.
GCTACTCACAATTTGCAGTTCGAATTTCTGAAATGCTACGAGATCCACAAAAATTTGAAGAACTACTCCCCTATCTAAAGAAAGTAGGCTTTAATACAAAATAAACTTCATGTTCAGATTGGATGTTCATACGAACATCCTTGTACACGCACTGAGGGATTACATTGAACACAACAAAATTCAGCGTCATGGACGCAAGTAAAGCCTTTAAAAAATCACGTACAACAATATATGAGGCTTTAAAAAATGGTGAGTTATCAAGAGATCATGATGGTCTTATAGACTTATCTGAACTTATCAGAGTTTATGGCAATCCAATCGCTGTTCAGTCCAGTACACGCACTGAACAAGTTCAGAAGGATGTACAGGTACACGTTCAATCTGAAGTTGAAAATGTATTAAAAGACCAGATTTCTTTACTCAAAAATCAGTTAGATTTAGCAAATCAAAGAGAAAAGTCTTTGATGCAACATATTGAAGATCTTACTCATAGAATTGAGTTTAAAGGCACCTTAGAACAGCCAAAACAAGAAAATATTAATCAGCTAAATGAATCTACTAATTCGAATATAGCAACAGATCCTCGGCCACAGGATGAATCAAACTATGACAGATTGACTACTTCAGAGAATAAACGCATCCCTGTTCCAGAACACGTTGAGCCTGAACCTAAAAAGAGGGGCTTTCTTAGCCGCTTTTTCCTTCCATATGGTTAGCCAGGACTCCAGTTTTTTGATGAGCCAATTTCAGTACAAGCACCTGAAATAATGACTCCTCAAAAAACCGGACGATGTTTATTAAAACTAATCAAAACCGTGGAACATTGCTCAAGAATTAAGCGTGGAACAAGAAAAAACATAAAAAAAAAGCCCACCTTGGGGAGGTTGGGCAAAAAAGAAACTACAGCGTTGAATTTTCAAGAGAATTATAACGCATTTCGTATAAGGTGTATTATGTTAATTTTAGAAAAACTAATTGATTCTTGAAAGTAAACAGGCTTCCATTATCAGATATTAAGAGGTCTCAAATTCTTTCTGATAATAGATTAACTAATACTTTTAATTCATCTCGTAATTGATTTAAGTTATCAAACTCAATGTTCTTGGTAAGCTCTTTAGGAATCTTTTCTGCTTCAGCAGATAAGTCTCGCCCTTTATCTTTTAATGAAATAAAAACTCGTCTTTCATCATTAGGATCACGTGATCGATTAATTAGACCAGATGTCTCCATTCTTTTTAATAGTGGGGTTAATGTTCCACTATCAAGATGTAAAATTTGTCCAAGATCACCCACACTTACACATTCTTTTTCCCACAAAACCAACATCACTAAATATTGAGGATAAGTGAGTCCGAGAGGTGTAAGAAAAGGGCGATAAGCTTTTACGATTAAATTAGATGCAGCATAAATAGGAAAACATAGTTGCTCATCTAAGCAAAGCTGATTCTTGGACATAGCTTTTTATTTGGTATAGACAGTGGTAGACACCTGTATATTACCTCGAATAGCATTGGAATAAGGACATACTTGATGCGTTTGTTCCACGATTTTCTCTGCCTCAGCTTGTGAAATACCTGAAAGCGTGACATCTAAGTGTACTGTCAAGGCAAATCCACCATTGCCATTAGCAACCATTCCAACAGTACTCAGGACCTCTACATCGTTATCACGGATTTTATATTCTTTATTGCTACGAGTTACATGGATCACTGCATTTCCAAAGCATGCAGCATAGCCAGCTGCAAATAATTGTTCAGGATTCGTTGCATCACCTTTACCACCTAATTCTTTTGGCAAAGCCAATTTTAGTTCTAAGATACCATCTTCACTACGAATATTTCCTGAACGTCCACCGATTGCTTTAACCTGGGTAGAATAAAGATTACTCATTTTGATTACCTTTAAATAAATACATTGTGTGCAATATAATTGCACACAATGTATTTATGTCAACTGTTTTTTATATTCCATTTAACATAATGGCGGTTATACGAAATTAGTAGTTTTTACGCGGAATTCCTAACGTATTCATCTTTTGTCTTATATCTTTATTTTTACCAATAGGTAAAATATATTCATAACTTACCTCGAAAAGTAGGTAATTAAGAAAAAAATTACAGCGTTTTATAAGCCTTATAGTAACGGGAGAGACTATAGGGCTTTTTATTTATCTTAATATTCATATATCTATGATGAAGCCATGATACTCTGCGATATAAAAAACCGGCTTGAGAATAGACCGGTCTTTTATGATATTTGCTAAAATGCTCTTTTAAAATATAAAAAACTAAGCGTGTGTAGCACTGGGTCTAGGTGTTCTTTGAGCTTAGTTATTAGCGTTATTTAAATAAGTATAAGTCAATTTTTACCTAATGGATTTGCTTTTCAACTAGTTCCAATTTCTTTAATGCTTGCCCTTTTTTATGATCATTATTAATCTTTACAACTAGAGCTAAAATAAAAACCATCACTATAAAAACAAGGAAAATCAAATGCTTTTTCATCATTAATCCCTTCTTTTGATCTTTAAGAATGCCTTGCTCCTTTGTAAATAGATATGACATAAGGGAAGCACTGATACAAGCCTTTTTAAATGACTTTAGCAACTCGATAAACAGTTGCAACTCCACAATTCACTGCTTTGGCAATTTCTTCCTTAGTCATATTGCCAGCTGCTAGCAATTCTTTTATTCGTTTGTGCTTAGCCTCATTGGCTTTCTTACCTGTTGGCTTGTAACCCGAACGTGCCAGGCCCTGCTTAATACGTTCTATACGTTTCTCATTGTCCAGGCGGGCCATTGTTGCCAGGAGATCAATCAACATATTATTGATGAGTTCCAGGATTGAATGAGTAATGCTGTCACTGGTTTGAATCATTTGGTAGGTAGTAGGAAGATCCGCTACGACTAAACGAAGTCCCTTCTCCTGGATCCTGCGCTTCAGCTCTTGAAAATCCTGTTGGGTTAGGCGTGATAATCGGTCAATACTTTCAACTAACAAGGTGTCACCTTGATTTGCTTCTGACAGTAGCTTATTCAATTCAGGTCGGTCTAACTTCGTACCACTATAGTTTTCCACGTACACAATGGTTTCGCCCAAATTCAAGTTTTGGTTTAGATCCTGAAGAATCTGCAAAGCCCTTTCTGCATCTTGATCTTTAGTTGAAGCTCGTAGATAAATACGTGTATTCATTTCTATCATTTAATCTTAATTCTATTAGATTAATGATAATACTATCATTTAATTATTTCACTAAGTCTAATGATAGATATTGTATGCGATTTGGCTCGCTATCATTCAGCTATAGTCTTTTGATAAAAAAAGCATGACTAAAAGCCATGCCTTGGGAATTCATATAACGTGTATTATGTTAATTTTAGAAAAAACTTAAAATTATCTATTAAAGAATCATATATTTTTGGATTACTTATAAGTGAAATAGCACCTATATAGTGCAGGCTTAGCTAGAAAAACTATAACACTCTAAGAAAGTATGGGTTTTTATGTACAAGGCAATTTCATAAGAAGCCAGATGATAAAATTCGAGGCTCCCCAATTTTGTAAATCAAATATATGCAAAATAATGTGAGTAAGCCGGCAGTACCAGCATTAACACTGGCTGCACTAGGAGTAGTATTCGGCGATATAGGCACGAGTCCATTATATGCATTAAAAGAAAGCTTTCATGCGACACGCGGGCTACCTATTAATGAACTTAATATCCTGGGAATTCTCTCTTTAATCTTTTGGACCATTACCTTAATTGTTTCGCTTAAATATGTTTTGGTGATCATGAGAGCTGATAACAATGGTGAAGGGGGTATCATGGCATTACTAGCCTTAAACCTTAGGCAAAAAGGATTGTCCCGTGGAAAAAGACTGGCAATCATTATCTTAGGTTTCATTGGAGCATCCTTATTCTTCGGTGACGGTATCATCACCCCTGCTATTTCTGTTTTATCTGCAGTTGAGGGACTTTCTGTTGCTGCCCCGTCATTTGATCGCTTCATTATTCCAATCAGTATTGGAATTCTTATAGCTCTCTTTGCCGTTCAAAAACATGGGACTGCAATGATGGGGAAGTTTTTTGGTCCTATTACCCTGTTATGGTTCCTATCTATTGGTGCCATTGGCATTATAAGTATTATTCAAAGTCCATTTGTTCTTGCATTATTCAGCCCACACTGGGCTTTTTTATTCGTTATTAACAATCCTCTTATTTCATTTTTTGTAATGGGAGCTGTGGTTTTAACAGTAACAGGTGGTGAAGCCTTATATGCGGATATGGGACATTTTGGTATTTTACCGATCAAGTTAGGCTGGTTTTTAATTGTACTGCCATGTCTGATGCTGAATTATGCTGGACAAGGAGCGTTACTGTTAAGAGATCCTTCGGCTATCACCAATCCTTTTTACCTGCTTCTGCCTTCAGCCCTTCTATATCCTATGATTATTCTGGCTACTGCAGCTGCAGTGATTGCCTCACAGGCTTTAATCAGTGGGGTATTCTCTATGGCTAAACAGGCAATACAGTTGGGATATCTACCTAGGCTTACAGTTTTACATACCTCCGCTTCGGAAATTGGACAAATTTATATTCCATTACTGAACTGGCTCCTGTTTATCTCTATCACCATCTTGATCTTAATATTTGAAAGTAGCAGCAAGTTGGCAGGTGCTTATGGTCTGGCCGTCACTGTGACCATGTTCTGTGACACACTGTTAGTAGCTTTTCTGGCTTATAGTTACTGGAAATGGAAAACATGGAAAGTCTTACTGTTCATTATTCCATTCGCCTTTATTGATCTGGTTTTGCTGAGTTCAAACCTATTAAAAGTCCTGATTGGAGGCTGGGTACCAGTCGTTATTGCGGTTATTGTTTTTACCCTCATGATGACCTGGAAAAAAGGCAGAGAGATTCTTCAGGACAAACTGCAGAAGGACACGCTTCCACTGAATGTGTTTCTTGAGCACCTTGAACAGACAGGTCAGAAAGTGAGTGGAAATGCTGTATTTTTAACTGGAACGCCTCAAGTCGTACCCCATGCGCTTTTACATAATCTAAAGCATAATAAAGTTCTGCATGAACGTAATTTTTTGGTGACAATCAAGACTTCTGAAATCCCGTATGTTGATGAAGCTAAGCGAATCGTTACTGAAGTACTAGAGAATGGTTTTTTCAGAATAACGATCCATTATGGATTTAAAGAAGAGCCTAATGTGCCTCATTCATTGAAACAAGCTTTTTCAGTACTGGATCTTGAGTATGACTTAATGAATATCAGCTTCTTTGTTTCTAGAGAAAGATTAATTCCAAGTCTGTCCAGCAAGATGTCTACATGGCGTGAAAAGTTATTTGTCGCAATGCAAAAAAATACCAGCCCTGTCAGTGATTTTTATAAAATCCCTTCTAACCGGGTGGTAGAGCTAGGTAGTCAGATTGAAATTTAAGAATTTCTAAAATGAATAGGCACCTTTAAATAAGGGTGCCTATCTGATCAGAATAAATCTTTTACTTTAATTTTCCAATAGTTGACCAATCTCTAAAGCTGAATAACCACGTTCTTTAAAGATCAAAATAATTGCTTTTTTATAATCTTCAGAAGTAGAGGTCTTATATTTTGTTATAAGTTGAATTTCAGAATTAAGCTGAAGGTCATTTTTTATCGTCAACACTTCCGTAGAGACTTTATTAAAAATCTTGAAATTAAACATACAGGCGCTCTTTATCAATATTATAGCGGCCCGACTACAACAAATACCTGCCTTAGCTCAGCTAGACACCCTTGGCTGCAAGGATTACAAATTAGACAAGATTCTGCAAGTTTTGCTCCATTGAAAGTATGAATATTCAACTAAAGAAGGTTCCATTTAACATAATGG